>NZ_JBHSHC010000124.1:0-8034 GCF_042652925.1 Effusibacillus consociatus | reverse complement strand
AGAGCCCGGGCCAACCTCAAAGCCAAACACCGGCTCCTGAACCCCCAGACGGCATCGCTGCCTACCGAAAAGCAGCCGGAGTTACAAGAAATCTTGAGCTATTCGCCGCTTTTACAGCAGGTCCACGCCTGGAAAGAAGCGCTTGGGGAATGGTACGACTGTACACCCGATGCCAAAGTAGCTGCTATCTGGTTCGAACGCTGGCTGGAACAAGGCGAACGTTTGCAGCATCCGGCGATCGCCGCCTGCATCAAAACGATGCGAAACTATTGACGGATGCAGCGGCGAAAGAGTTAATTCGCCTTACGGATTCACGTGGGCAATTGGTTCCGTTCACAACAAATTGGAAGAAAAATACACGCTCTATTCAGATTAACCCTACCATGCAATTGGTTGGGAATCAGACTTATGTTGTGGAGTTTAAACCAAAGACGGTAATAGATACTGCGAATAATGTAAACGGATATTTTCGAAGCACATTGACAACAGAGAATTACCCGATCGTTATTCAACCGCCGTTACCAATGCCGATAATCGAGCCAGAAGCAGCAATACAGTCAAGTCCGTCGCCGATAGCCCAAACAAATACTTCAACTACCGCTACAGTGTCTTCGACTGAAACAGTAAGTTTTGGTGAAGAAGTTACGACACCGAGTGATGCAACTCTCACTGATGCAATTAATGAATCGCAATCCGACGACAAGATCACGCTTCAAGCAGATTCGACCGATACGAAGATAGCCTTGTCATTTAGTCAAGTGAATCGACTGGGAACAATCGGAAAATTATTGGAAGTTAAGATATCTGAAGTGACTTTCAAGGTAACGCCGAACAGTCTCAAAATAGGTGACCCTACTGTAAGCCACATTTTACTCGGCGCTGAAGTTGTCAACGATTCGGTCAAAAACAATCTGATTTCAAAAGCAAACAACCGGGAAAAATTCATTGTGATGGGCAAGGATATCTATCATTTATCTGTATCTGCTATAACAAAAGAGAAAACAGAACGAGCGGCAGGATACTTTAATGAGAAAATTTCAGTATCCCTGCCTATACCGGAAATGGTTAAGAGTGTTGCGGCTAAAGGATTGTTAAAGGTTGGTCGATTTAATGAAATCACCAACTCTTGGGATGAGGTGGCAGGTCAATTTGATTTGGCAACAGGTAGGTACCTATTCGAGACTGAGAAGTTCAGTAATTGGACGATTATGCTTCCGGTAAGATCTTTTACCGATACGGTTGGTCACTGGGCGAATAAAGAAATTGAATATATGGCTAGCAACGGTATGATTAACGGAATTGGATATGGACAGTTTTCACCCGACACTCCTATTAAACGAGCGGAATTCGTTGCTATTCTGGTAAACCTTATTGAATTTGAGTAATGAGGCGATTGTTCCATTTAAGGATGTTTCGACTCAAGATTGGTATTACGAAAGTGTCAGTCGTGCATATGATGCTGGGCTTGTCAAGGGAATTGACCCCGATCACTTTGCTCCAAACGCTCGGATTACGCGGGAATAAATGGTTGTTATGATTTCTAATGTCTTAGGTTCTAAGAATGTACCAATGAAAACAACAACTTCAGATTCAGCAGACTTTAACGATCATTCCAGAATTTCAAGTTGGGCTAAAGAGGCTGCAGATAAAGCAGTAAGAGTAGGAATTGTAAAAGGTAAACCAGATGGGGACGGAGTAAAATTTGCTCCCCAAGACAATGCAACCCGCGCGGAAGCAGTTGTGATGCTTAGAAAACTGTTTGGTGTGTTGAATTAAAAGAAGTTATAAGCCCCTATCCCAAACGGATAGGGGCTTATTTGTTCTTACGCTTTTTTCCGGAAAAGGCTGATTAACGCAACCAACAGGGCTGCCCCGGACAGGATCAACGCCCAAGTATTGCTGCTCGAAGCGGAAGCGGTCCCGTCTGTGGTGGCTTCCTTATTTTGACCGGCCGCGGATTCTTTCTTTTCCCCGTGCGGATCATCTTTCTTTGTGGCTTCTTTCAGCGTAACTACCGGGGCGGGAGTTTTGGATTCGGGTTCGCCTGTCCATTCCACGACAGAACCGTCCGCATAGGTTTGATAGGCTTTCCATGCCAGATTACCGGGTTCTTTCGGATTTTTGCCGGATATTCCAAATTCCATAAATTCATTCGGTTTGATCCCTCCGTCTGTGGCGGTCCAGGTAATCGCTGTAAAACGTCCTTCCGAATCTTTTTCAAACTCGTAGTTCCAGCCTGGAACGGGCATCACTGTGCTGACTTTCACACCTTGAGGAAATTCGAGGCGCACTTTGGTGGTGTTTAGGTCTTTTTCTACCGGAACACGGACAGTATACCGCTGATACGAGTCCGCCTGAGATTCTTTTGGCCATACTGTTACATGGGCACTTGCGGTGCCGGCGAATGCTAATAACGTACTTGTTACAATAACAGCAGAGAGCATTTTTTTACCTATCATGGAATAAGTTCCTCCTCGTAATAGATCCGAATTATTAGGGTATTGGGTAATTTGATTGGCTCATCCAGATTCCAGCCAATACGGCAAGAATTCCAGCAATCCATTCCCATCTAAGCAGAGCTTGTGAGACAGCTTGACCGTCTCTTTTCCACTGCAATGTGTGTTGGAAAGCAAGAATCAGCATGAATAAAAGAAGGCCTATTTTCAACCACAACAAAACACTCCATGTCAAGCTTGCCCCCAGAACTGCCTCCCACCCTGTTTGAATAGTGACCATCACAATTCCGCTAATCATCGTCAATCCTGCCGAAGCCATAGCGATCCGGACAAAAAATGGGCGAAGCCTCAAGCGATCGATCTGTTTCTTATTGTGTTTCTCCCAGTACAATGCGAGACCCAGGTAACTCAGCGAGCCCAACCAGGCGGCTAATGCAAAAACATGCAGCATTCGTGAAGTCAAGGAGAGCCAGCGGGGTTCGATCCCCCATGCATGCCCTCCAAACGCTAATGATCCAATCAGCAAGGCCCAGATCAGAAGATACCAACTGGCTCCCATTTGAGGCACTGCAAGAAGCAAAAGAAGCAGCGAATGCACTGCGAGCATTCCGACAAACGGAATCTGGCTGAGCAAGGACCAATTCCCTTTTTGGAAGATGGAAGAAAAAAATGACTCCGGAAGGGAGGCGGTATAACAAAACCACAGTGCGATCGTGCCGATTGCCAGAGTACCCAAACCCATACCGGATCCGCGCTTGAGGATTTGTTCCCAGCCGGAAAATCCGCGCTTCTCAGCGAGCAGAGAAATCCAATACAAGCCGCCTCCCAGCAAGAGAATCCCTTCAACCAAATAACGAAGGATGATGATCAGGGAATCAGACAATCCACCCGACGCGTCCTTTGTTGGCAGTTGGTCAACAGGAGTTTCTTTTCCGATCGAAAAGGAATACGAATCGGTGACCGGGTGCCCATCTTCTGAAAGGACACTCCAATGGACGGTGTACGTGCCTTCCGGTAAATCCGGCAAGGCCGCAGATATTTGCTTGGTGTTACCGGGCGTTAGTTTCAAGTCTGAAAGAGGGATGGGATGTCCTTTCCAATCCTTGACTTTTAGCTCAACCGCCTCCAACTCGAGCGGTTCACTGAAGGTCAGAGTAATCCGATCCGGATTTTTATTTACGATCTCTCCACTGCCTGGGCTCATTGTAAGTAAATTTGCATGGGCAGACGCGACGGCGGTTAATAGGCAGAAGACCAGAATGAAACTGATCCACCGGGTTGTGAATCGCAGCATCTTTTCACCTGTTTCTTTATTTAATTACCCTCTCTTACTCTATCAGGAGGGGATAGAGTTTAGAATGGCCCAACCGGGCTATTTTTGTCGACCGGATTTGGTATGATAAGCTGAGATGGGGTGGCAAAAATGTCTTACAAACAGATAAAATGGTTGATTATTCTTGTCCCGACGCTGACAATTGAGATATGGGAGCTTGTCCGTCACGATTACCTGCATCCCTACATTTCCATGCATGTCGGGAATTGGCTCTCGGCTCTGGTTGTGCTGACCGTGACCTTGTTGGTGACTGCGAGGCTTTTCAGGAGAATGGAAGCCTTGCAGGAGGAATTAAACCGTGAGAAAGCCTACAAAGCCGCTTTGGTGGAAAGGGAGAGGATCGCGCGGGAGCTGCATGACGGGATCGCGCAATCCATGTTTCTCCTGTCCGTCAAAATTCACCGGCTGGAAGAGGACAACTCTGCCTGGAACAGCGAGCGGATAAAAGGACTTAAGGAAACCGTCCGCCGGGTTCATGATGATGTCAGACAGGCAATCACCAATCTGCGGCTGCCGGCACCGGCGGACTCTCCGCCGTGGACCCAATCGGTTAAAGCGATCATTCGGGATTTTGAGAACGAAACGGGCCTGTCCGTGTCATTGGAATGGGACTTGGATGGCGAATTGGAACAGCTCCTGACGCCAAAAGATAAGGTTGAAATTTTTGCTTGTCTGCGAGAAGCGTTGATGAATATTCGAAAACATGCCAATGCCCTGCATACCAGCATTCGATTCCGGAAAGAACAATCGGGCTGGTCTTTAACTGCCGAAGATGACGGGCGGGGATTTGAAGGAGATCCTTTTAATGAGCCTTCCCGTTACGGGCTTCGCATGATGCGGGAACGGGTGCAAGAAATGGGATGGCAGTTTCGACTGGATCGAAGCCATGGAGGAACCCGAATAGAGATTCGTGGAGGGGCGTCCTAGATGAGAGAATCTTTTCGCGTGCTGCTGGTGGATGATCATGAACATGCAAGAGAGGGGATTCGCGAAATTGTTTCGAGCGATCCCGCCTTTGAAATTATCGGAGAAGCGCAAAATGGAATCGAAGCTCTGGAAATGACAGAACAACTTATGCCCGACCTGATTTTGATGGATATCAATCTGCCGCTCATGGGCGGGCTTGAAGCGACAAAGTTGATCAAAGAGCGCTTCCCTTATGTCAAGATTGTCATGATCACGGTATCTGACGACATTGCAGATTTGTTTGAAGCATTGAAAAAAGGGGCGCAGGGATATCTGCTGAAAAATTTGGACCCTTCCGCGTGGCTCAATTATTTGAAGGCGGTGGCGATCGACGAAACCCCGATGTCCCGGGAGTTGGCAGTGAAGGTGTTGAACGAATTTACCCGTGCTCTTGCAACTCATGCCGGGCCTGGAGCGTCGCCGCTTTCCCAGCGGGAACAGGAAATCTTGGAGTTGGTTGCCGCAGGTCTTACCAATCGTGAAATTGCAGAAACACTTTACATCTCGGAAAACACAGTGAAAAACCATTTAAAAAACATTTTGCAGAAGCTTCATCTGGAGAATCGCGTCCAGTTAACGAGCTACGCCTACGAGCAGGGATGGATCCAGAAGAACCAAGAATAAGATGCCCGGGGTGAAATCCGTTCCGGTTGCATCGAACGGCAAGTATACAGTAAGCTTTAACTGGTTGGAAAGAGAACACTGTGAAGGAAGTCAATCACACTATGCATATTGTACTTGTTGAGCCGGAAATTCCGGCAAATACCGGAAACATTTCACGAACATGTGCCGCTACGGGAATTTCCCTGCATTTGGTCCGCCCTCTGGGCTTTTCCACGGACGACCGGCAATTGAAGCGGGCGGGGCTGGACTACTGGCACTTGCTGGACCTGCATTATCATGACAGTTTTGCAGAACTGCAGGCCAAGTACCCGCAGGGGCGCTTTTTTTTCGCTTCCACCAAAGGGATCAAGCGGTACACCGATTTCACATACCAGAAGGACGATTTTTTTGTTTTCGGCAAGGAAACGAAAGGCCTTCCGGATGATCTGATTCAGTCGAATCTCGATACTTGTATCCGAATCCCCCTTGTGGAAGGGGCACGTTCCCTCAACCTGTCCAATGCGGTGGCAATCGTTGTGTTCGAGGCGCTGCGGCAGATGGAATTTCCGAATTTGAAGTAGCGATGCTCCTGAAACAACCAGAATAAATAGAAAGCCGTGAGGAACTGTTATGCTGAATACGCTGCTGTTTGATTTGGACGGGACACTGCTTCCGATGGACAACGATGAATTCACCAGGGGGTATTTCAAACATTTGGTGCCTCATGTGGTGCATTTACTCGATCAAGAAAAGTTCATCGCCCAGCTTTGGGCGTCTACAGAAGAGATGGTTCGCAATGATGATGCGTCAAAGACCAATGAGGAAGTGTTTAAAGAAGATTTCCTCAGTAAAATCAGCATTCGGGAAGAGGATATTTGGCCGGTATTGCTCGATTTCTACCAAAAAGAATTCGGCGCTTTAAGCCATTTGGCCAGTCCCACGCCGTTGTCCCGACAGGTCGTTCAGACGGCGATTGAGAAAGGATATTCGGTTGTACTGGCAACCAATCCCCTGTTTCCTCGTTCGGCAATTGAAGCCCGCATGAAATGGGCGGGTGTGGATGACCTGCCTTTCGATCTGGTTACCACATTGGAAGAAATGCATTTTTGCAAACCAAATCCGAATTATTACCGGGAAATTCTGCAGAAAATCGGAAAAATGCCGGAAGAGTGCATGATGATCGGCAATGACGGGTACGAGGACATGGTTGCGGGCAAACTCGGCATGCAAACCTATCTGGTTACAGATTGCTTGATTGACCGGAATCTTCTGAGCGATTTTGTGGACCATCAAGGCACTATGGAGAAACTGCTTGAATTCGTCAAAAAATTGCCGGAGCCAAAAGGTGAAGCTCTGTGATTACAATCGGTGTGCTTTCCGACACCCACCTTCCCAAAAAAGGCACTGACCTGCCGGAAATCGTGCTGGAGCGGTTGAAAGGCGTGGATGCAATCATCCATGCGGGAGATTTGACCGCTCCTTTTGTCATGGAAACATTGGAACAATTGGCCCCTGTCACGGCTGTGGCCGGCAACGTAGATCCACCTGAACTGGCTTCTCTTTTGGGGTGGCAGAAGAGGATTGAAATCGAAGGATACAGAATCGGAATTACCCATGGTCATTTGGGCAAGGGAAAGTCAACCCCGGAACGGGCTTGGAATGCGTTTAAGGGCGGTAGGCAGCCAGTCCCGGTCGATTTGATTATCTTTGGTCACAGCCACATCCCCCATGAGGAATGGCGGGATGGCGTTTTGCTGCTGAACCCCGGTTCTCCCACCGATAAACGAAGGCAGCCGCATTTTTCTTTTTGCCTGCTGCACATTGGGGAGAAGATCCATGTAGAATGGGTTCTTTTTTAAAGATGGTTCGACAGAAGCTTTTTTTAGTCCGTGTATAAACGAATTAAGCCGGATAAGTAGGCTGAATTATTTAAACTCAATATTCTTAATGCTGACGATCCGTTTTTCGGGTCGTCTTGGCATTTCTTTAAACGGCGAATCCACTACGATCTTTTCGATGACTCCTGAAATCTGGTTGATAACTCTTGCTCCCGTTGTCTGTAGGTCTTTTGTCCCTCTTTAACCTCATCCAAGGGGATGGTTTCAGCTAAATACCCCTCGGTAAGACGTTTTCAGGCGTGTCTTTACCTTATCGAGTTCTTTTTCAATAGACCTGATCTCGTCTTGGAGAGATGTATCAGTTTCGGTACTTGCAACCTCTAAAGCGGAATCGGGAGTTCTGCATGTATCGTATGTGTTCGAGAAACTCTTTTTTCGATCAGCCGTTGATCCAAGTTTGGCAAATCGCACAGTTTACCGAGATGCTTACTGCTGAACCTGTAATAGTGATAATACTTTCCTTTGTGGGTGCTTTTCCCTATTAAGGGCGCGCCACATCTCCTACAGGATAAGAGGCCCGAGAAGATAAATTTACTTGTCGCTTGGCGAGGGTGAACATGACTCCGAACACCTCTGATTTTTTGTACTTGAGCGAAAGTAAATTCATCAATAATCACGGGAACCGATACATTCTTCCTGCATCCCTTTATGATAACACAGACATCGAACCATGCGCCAGAACAAAAAACACGCCGTGAACGCCGAATAGAAATCCTGCAGGAGCGTCGTCGGATCAAGAAGATCGTGAAGAAGCTGCGACCCGTCACCTTCGACAACG
>NZ_JBHSHC010000123.1:0-12405 GCF_042652925.1 Effusibacillus consociatus | reverse complement strand
TTTTACCAGTTTTCTGCTCAGGTGTATTTTTATTTTTTAGACAAATTCAAGGCTTTTTGAACAGACTCTAATAATATAATCAAAATATTCGTAACGTAATTTATGGAAGTGTTTTTGAATGTTTTAAAAACCTGCTCAAAGGGGGGGTTGGGTGGAATACGGAGTCATCATTCTGGCTGGTGGCAAGTCGAGTCGGATGGGAACCAATAAAGCATTGATTCCGGTTCAAGGCGCGACAAGCATTCGACGAATCCGTGACGAAATTCGGAAAGGGGTTCCAGGAATCGAAATCGCATTCGATGATATGCCGGTTGCTCCGTTTATCATAGTCACGAATGACCCGGATCCTTATCAATTTTTAGGTGAAAGGACGGTAAGGGACCGATACCCGGGACTGGGTCCGCTTTCAGGAATACATGCGGGACTTGAATCGTCTTCTTGTGACTGGAATCTGGTAGTAGCATGTGATATGCCGATGGTAACTGCCGAGGCAGCACGATTCCTGCTGGAAGAGGCGGTCGCTTCGAACGTTGATGCTGTCGTTCCTTTTATCGACGGTCAACTGCATCCGTTGTTTGCAGCGTATCACAAACGATGTGCCGATCAGATTGAACATATGCTGAACGCCGGACAGCTTCGCATGCATGATTTGCTGAACAGGCTGCATGTGAGGCGGGTTACGGAAGCTGATTTTCCTGATGAAGTGGATACAAAACGGGTGTTCTACAACATGAACCGACCGGAGGAATGGCAACAGGTGCAGGTATGGCTGGACATTGACGGGAGGGATAGCGAATGAAGTTTTTTCAAGTGCATGAAACCCGCGAGGTAATTCGCTTGATTGAGGAGACCTATGCCTCTTTGGAACGGACAGAAGAAGTGTCGTTATATCAAGCATTTGGGCGGGTATTGGCTGAAGATATCCATGCGGCAGAGGATGTTCCCGGTTTTGACCGGTCGACCGTTGACGGATATGCCGTACGGGCTCAGGACACGTTTGGCGCGTCCGATTCAATGCCCTCATTTTTGGATCTGACCGGCAGTATTGAGATGGGGAAAGAAGCGGGATCCATCGCTCCAGCCAAAGCAAAGTATATCCCAACCGGAGGCATGATGCCCGAAGGGGCGGATGCGGTCGTGATGGTGGAACATGCGGAAGAGGTCGGTTCCCTGTTAAACGTATACAAGCAGGCAGCCCCCGGAGAGAATGTGATTCGCAAAGGCGAGGATCTGCAGGAAGGACAGCTGGTACTAAGAAGAGGGCATCGTTTGGAGCCGCAGGATTTGGGTGTATTGGCGGCAGTGGGAGTGTCCCGGGTCAAAGTGTTCGCCAAGCCTATTGTCGGGATCCTATCGACGGGTGATGAGATTGTTCCACCGGAAACCAAACATCTGAAACCGGGCGAAATTCGGGACATCAATACGGTAACTCTCGGGGCAGCCCTGCAAAGCATGGGGGCCGAAGTGATTTATGGCGGCACCGTAAAGGATGAATTCGGTGAATATCTTCAGCGGGCCCAGGACCTTTTTGAAAAAGTGGATCTCTTGATCATGTCAGGCGGAAGTTCCGTCGGTACCCGGGATTATACGGTTCAAGTGATGGAAGCGCTTGGAGAACCGGGGGTTCTTGTACACGGAATCTCAATCAAGCCTGGAAAACCAACTATTCTCGCCAAGGCGGGGCGGAAGCCGGTGATCGGACTGCCGGGACATCCGGTGTCGGCTCTCGTGGTGTTTGACTTGATTGTTCGACGGATCGTAAATCGTTTATTTGACAGGACATCGCATCCATTTGATCCGCGGATACGGGCTCGTTTGAGCCGGAATCTCGCATCAGCGCCGGGGCGCTCCGATTATGTTCGGGTGCGGTTGGAGAAGCGGGATGGAGAGGTTTGGGCCGTGCCGGTTTTTGGAAAATCAGGTCTGATCTCTACACTTGCCGGGAGTCATGGCGTAGTTGAGATACCTGCTCCGAATGAAGGCTTGCTGCAGGGCGAATGGGTGAATGTGAATTGCTTTGTTTGGGAGAGGGGGATCGTCAGTGAAGAGGAAGATCTATCTGGAGGATACGCCGCTCAAAGAGGCCCGGAAGAAACTTCTGGATGCTGTTGAGTTTCAGCCCAGGTTGGAGCGAATCCCAACTGTTGATGCACTGGGTAGGGTGACGGCCGAACCGATTTTTGCAGCCGTGTCGATGCCGAATTACCACGCTTCAGCCATGGATGGCATCGCTGTCAAAGCGAGTCGTACATATTCCGCCCATGAAAAGAACCCGCTTCAACTCAAAAGAGGTGCAGATTTTCAGATCATTGATACGGGTGACCCCATTCCTGACGAATTTGATGCGGTAATTATGATTGAACACGTCCATATGATCGATGATGAGACATGTGAGATTCTTGAACCGGCAAGCCCTTGGCAGCATATCCGCCAGATCGGAGAAGACGTGGTGGCAGGGGAGTTGATTGTTCCGGCCAATCATGTTCTGCGGCCGGTGGATCTGGGAGCTCTGCTCGCGGGCGGCGTGGTTGAGGTTTCGGTAATTGTCAGGCCGAAAGTTGCGATAATCCCTACAGGAACGGAACTGGTATCTCCGAGAAACAGGATTGATCGGGGAGAAATTCCTGAGTTCAATGGCACCGTGTTTGCCGCCTACTTGCAGTCGTGGGGGGCCGACCCGGTCTATAAAGGGATCGTGGAAGATGATTATCAAAAGATAAAGAATGCTGTACTTGAAGCGGTTGCTGCATGCGACATTGTCCTGTTGAACGCGGGATCGTCTGCAGGTTCGGAAGATTTCACAGTCCATGTGGTTCAGGAATTGGGGGAAGTGATGACCCATGGAGTGGCGACCCGTCCGGGAAAGCCGGTTGTAATCGGAAAGGTAAACGGGAAACCGGTGATCGGACTGCCCGGTTATCCGGTATCCGCTTATCTCGCGTTAGAATGGTTTGCGCGCCCATTGGTTCATGAATTCCTGGGGATCTCAGAGCTTGAACGTCCGAAAGTGAAAGCAACACTTGGGCGCCGGGTCGTATCTGTAATGGGTGCGGAAGAATTCGTTCGAATGGCGATCGGAGCGGTGGCCGGCAAGTTCATTGCAAACCCGTTGACAAGGGCAGCCGGAGTGACCATGTCGATGGTGCGGGCGGACGGATTGCTGCGAATTCCGGCGGCAAGTCTGGGTTACGAGCAAGGGGAACAGGTTGAAATCGAGCTCTATCGGCCACTTCAGCAGATAGAGAAGACAATGGTGTTTGCCGGAAGTCACGATATGACTCTTGATTTGTTGTCTGCGGCGATTCATAAGGCTGATCCGGCGCGGTTCATGTCCTCAGCCCACGTCGGAAGTATGGGGGGAATCCTTGCAATTCGCAAAGGGGAAGCCCATGCCGCGGGAGTTCACCTGCTCGATGAACAAAGCGGGGAGTATAACATTACGTTTGCCCAGAAATATCTGCCGGATACACCGTTTGTATTGGTCAATTTGGTACACCGTCAGCAGGGGTGGATTGTTCCGGCAGGCAATCCGTTTCATATTCAAAAGATCAATGATCTAAATCGAGCAGGGCTGACGTATATTAACCGCCAGCGGGGGGCCGGCACCCGCCTGCTTTTTGATTACTTGTTAAAACAAGCGGGGATGCAGCCTGAAGATATTTACGGTTATAACCGGGAGGATTTCTCTCATTTAAGTGTGGCCGCTGCAGTAGCCGGGGGGACGGCTGATTGCGGACTCGGAGTCCTTTCCGCAGCACAAGCTTTTGGGCTTGATTTTGTTCCGGTTGCGGAAGAGCGATACGATTTGTTGATGACGAAGGAGTTCTACCAAAGCGAAGCAGGCCAGGATCTATTGTCGGTCATGACGTCGGAAGAGTTCCGGCAACAGGTCGAGGCGCTCGGCGGGTACAGCTGCCGGGATACGGGAAAGGTAATTTTTGAAAGCAATTAATAGAAGGACGAGCATTGAGAGTTGGGCAGATGTAGCAAGAAATGACGCAAGCGGGCACCTAATTAGGCACCCGCTTTTATTCTGTTTGTTTTTTAAGCCTTTGGCAGTTTCGCAAACGCCCGTTTCGCCGCTTCGATTGTGCACTCGATATCCTCCCGAGTGTGGGCCGTGGAGATGAACCAGGCCTCGTACTTGGAAGGAGCCAGACAAATCCCTTCCTCGAGCATCAGTCTGAAAAATCGGCCAAACTGCTCCCCGTCAGTCGCTTGTGCATCTTCATAGCTGCGTACAGGTTCGGAACGTCCAAAGTAGACAGTTAAAGCACCTTTAATTCGATTGATCGTCACCGCATGATCATACTCCTTGGCCGCTTGCCGCAATCCTTCTTCAAGCAGTTTCCCAAGTTGATCGAGCCGTTCGTATGTGCCGGGTTCCTGCAGCGCTTCCAGACAGGCAATTCCCGCTGCGATGGATGCCGGGTTCCCGGCCATCGTACCTGCTTGGTAGGCGGGGCCAAGCGGAGCCACTTTTTCCATAATGTCTTGACGGCCTCCGTAGGCTCCAATCGGCAGACCTCCGCCGATGATCTTGCCGAGTGCGGTCATGTCAGGATACACCTTTAAAAGATCCTGTGCACCGCCGTAATGGAAACGGAAGGCGGTAATCACTTCGTCATAGATGACGAGGGCCCCGTGTTGGTGTGCAAGCTCGTTGATTCCCTCCAGGAAACCCGGTTCGGGATGGACCATTCCGAAATTGCCGACGATCGGCTCGACAAGTACAGCAGCCACTTCTGATCCCCAATGAGCAAGTGCTTCTTCCAGCCCTGCCAAATCGTTAAACGGTACAGTAATCACTTCATTGGCAATCGATTGCGGGATACCCGCCGAATCGGGGATTCCGAGTGTTGAGGGTCCTGAACCGGCAGCCACGAGTACCAGGTCGGAGTGACCGTGGTAACAACCCGCAAATTTTATGATTTTGTTTCGGTTTGTATAGGCCCGGGCGACGCGGATCGTGGTCATCACCGCTTCTGTTCCGGAATTGACGAAGCGGATTTTTTCAAGTGAAGGAACGGCTGCGTGCAGCATCTTGGCGAAATCGATTTCAAGCGTTGTCGGTGTTCCGTATAAAACCCCATTTTCAGCCGCCCGCGAGATTGCTTTGGCAACGTGAGGGTGACCGTGTCCGTGAATGAGAGGCCCGTATGCAGCCAGGTAATCAATGTAGCGGTTCCCGTCAACATCCCAGAAGTAGGCCCCTTTTCCCCGTTCCATAAACACGGGTGCTCCTCCTCCAACTGCTTTAAAAGCCCGCGATGGGGAGTTCACACCACCTACTATGCAGTTGAGTGCTTCTTCATAATAGCGCTCTGAGTTTGTATGGTTCATCTGTAATTCCCCCTCATCTCAACAACGATATCGTATCAATCATAAAACGAATCGTCCACCTCCAAGTCTGCGAGGTGTTCAAGTTTAGTGAAAAATAAAAATAAAAAATTATAGACAGATTTCGGAAAAAACATTAATATAATAATTGACTTGCTAGTTTAAAAGGGGAGGGGAGTATGGTTTGAAAAAAGGAATTTCTCTATTCATCACATTGATCTGTGCCCTGGCTTTGTTATTGGCTCCGTTTCGATTGGCGGAGGCGTCGGCGGTTGAGATTGACCCCCTATTGACTTCGAAGCTGGAAACTTCGGCATCGGATACAGTACATACCGCAATCTTAACGTACTCGACCAAGCCAACAGATCTTGATGTCCAGAAACTCAAGGATTTGGGATTGAAAACCGTTACATTCAAGCATTTGCCGATGGTAGCGGTGCAGGGAAAAAAGGAATCGATTCAGAAAACATTTTCCCTTGAGGGACTGCGTTCCGTGTACTCGGATAAACAACTTCAATATTTATTGAAGGACAGCGCTCCTTTGATCGGTGCCGACCGGGTGTGGAATGAATTGGGATATACCGGAAAGGGTGTTACCGTCGCTGTAATTGACAGCGGAATCGATGCAACTCACCCGGACCTGACTTTTGGAACAAAGACGATCCAGAACGTTAAATTTTTGGTTGGAAATCTAATCTTTGACGGCGAACCTCTCTATCTTGAAAATGTCCCGAATACCGATACATCGTCCGGTCATGGTACTCACGTGGCAGGAACGATTGCCGGAACGGGAACTGCAAGTCACGGAACATATAAAGGAATTGCACCGGATGCGAAATTGGTTGGACTCGGCACTGGAGAGGTTATAACTATTCTTTGGGCACTGGAAGCTTTTGATTATGTAATTGATCATAAGGATGCGTACAAAATTCAGGTGATCAGCAACAGTTGGGGCACTACCGGGGAATACTCTCCAAACGATCCGATAAACGTAGCGAGCAAGGCTGTACATGATGCCGGCATCACGGTAGCGTTTGCTGCAGGGAACGAAGGTCCCGATGCCAATACATTGAACCCTTACTCGGTAGCTCCTTGGGTAATCGGAGTGGCGGCAGGGACAAAAGACGGCAAACTCGCCGATTTCTCATCACGGGGAATTGACGGAGATCCGCTCTATCATCCGACTATTACGGCTCCAGGCGTAGATATCGTTTCTGCACGCGCATCAACCGGGGCTACTATCAATGCATTGACGGCGAAAAAAGATGCGACTTACATTCCCCCAGAATACTTGCCGTATTATACAACCGCTAGCGGAACCAGTATGGCAACCCCCCACATATCCGGCGTTGTCGCGCTGATGCTTGAAGCTAAACCGGGACTGAATCCGGATGTGGTGAAGGACATTTTAAAACGGACCGCGACTCCTATGGTGGGGTATAAGGAGTTTGAAGTGGGAGCAGGATATGTGAATGCGTACGTAGCGGTTTCAACCGCCAAGAACACGAGCACGCGCATCGGAAAACACAAAGACCCCAAAACGGGAAAAGTGTATCCGACCTATTTTGAAACCGTTTCATGGAACGGGACAGTCGGTCCGAGTGTGGCGGAAGCATCGGTCGAATCATCTGATTCTTACGTGTATACCGTCGGTCGGAATGCGGTAAGTACAACCGTTCAGATCGAATGGACGACACCCGGTGTGGATTTGGATCTGTACGTGTATGATCCCAACAAACAATTGGCCGGAAAATCGGCTGAAGGTTTGACGTTAGACGAACAAACAACCATTGCGAGTCCGGCAGACGGTCAGTGGACAGCACAAACACGCGGCTGGCTGAGTGCAGTGGAGCAGTATAAAGGAACGGCTACCGTGGAATATATTTTGAAGTAGAAGTTCGAGAATCAGAAGGCCGGATGAGGGAAGCAAACCATTTGCTCTCTCATCAGGTCTTCTTTTGTTGTACGGACATTTAGCCGGCGGTCCCTGCGAATTCTATGGCAGTACTACTTGCAACGGTTGGTTATTTAAGGAGAGGATTAAAATGAAGAAATGGACGAAACTTGCACTTCTCACAACTCCCCTGGTTTTTGTTACTTCCGTATATGCTTTTGCAAATGAAAGAAGCGAGAGTCAAGCGTCAGTTCAAATACAAGAGGTGAAGCCTGCCGAAACGGTTGTGAGTGAGCCGAATGCAGCTACTTCCTCGGAGATCCCTAATCCGTTTGTCGTAAACAAAGATCAGATTCAGCAGCAGTTGTCGGTTACTGAGGAACCAACCAGTTCTGCATTGACAATTGAATCGATCAAAAAGCTGCATATCAAAGCAAAGACAGACCGGGGAGAACTGAAGCTGGAATATCATTTGGAAGGAAACGGGACGCCCAGATTGAATGGTGAAATCGGAACTGTCAAGGTGCACATTTCCGGGGACAAAGCGAAAGAATTAATGAACCAATTGCTGAACCGTTGGGACCTGTTTGGAGTGCTCCAGCAGACTTTAGCGAATCCGAATGGCAAATTGAACGACCCGGCCATTTTTGCACTTGAAGAATTTGAGATTGAAATGGTTGACGGAAAAGAGATTGAACTGGATGAAAATAAATTGGAATTTGAAGCGAAAGCTGTTCAGCCGGTTAAAACCGAGGTGAAAATTCAGGTAGAGAAAGAAGATCAAGAAGAGAAAGAGAAAAAAGAGAAGCACGAAGACAATGGCAAGCATAAAGGTCAAGAAAAACAGGAAAACAAAGACAAAAAGAATGAAAAGCATGATGATGACGATAAGAAAGATAAAGGTGAAGACGATTAAGTCTCGCCAAGAGAAAGGGGCCACGTTATAATAAAGACGAGGCCTCTATTATTTCCGATAAAAACAAAGTCCTCAAAGTAAACTTTAATTTGTTATAGTATACATTAATAACTTTTGATATAATTATATAACAGAGTATCAAAGGTATGGAGGGAGACGCGTGAGGGTTACGGGAAAGATTGTTCGGAAACGGGCTTATTTTGACACGACTGACAGAGACATTAACTGTATCGCGTTTATTGAGATCGATGATGGAATCTTTGTTAATGGAGACAAGATCAAAATTATCCCCATTCTCGGCGAAGAATCTCGCATTCCTCAATCGATTGGCGAAAATATTGCGGTCGAGGGTGAAATCGTTTTCAAACAGATTGTTACATCTTCCGGAAAACGCAACTCATCACCGGTACCGATTCTGCAGCCAAAACGAGTTGAAAAAGTTAGTTGATGAAAAGCCGCTGGAGCAATTGATTCCGGCGGCTTTTTCGTGCTCATGCTCATGTCCCCCCAGACTGTGAAATGCGTAGGAACCAATCAAAAAGATTACAATCCCCAGAAATACGAAGAGGGAATTGGTCCTGCTTTCCGTTGCGTTGACCACGGGCAGAAGGTCTGTTGCAGCCACGTAAAGAAACACACCGGCGGAAAACCCCAGTGCAATTCCAAGGAGGAATTGTAAATCCTCCACTTCGCCCAACCAGATTACAGAAAGTGCCCCCAACAGAGTCGAGACACCGAGATAAACAGCGGACAACAATGCCTTCTTCCGGGATCCGTTGCTTGCGAGTGTCACTGAAGCGATCGTTAATCCGTCAGGAATCTTGTGCAGAAGTACTGCTAAGAAGACAAGTGCCCCGAGTGTAAAATCCACTTCAAACCCGGACGCAATCGCGACACCATCGAAAAATGTATGAGTGATCATACCCACCATAATTCCGAGCCGGGACTGCTTATGCCCGTGGTGAATCTCCTCACCAAAATGAAAATGAGTCGACACTACATGTTGAAACAGGTAGACTGCCAAAAATCCCACCAAAACATAAAAGGCGTTTGTTTCGGAGATGGTCAGGCTTTCAGGAAGAAGTTCGAGCAGGGCGATGGCCAGCAGGAAACCGGCCCCTAAAGCCATAAAAACGTTAAGCGCGCTGCGGGACCAGTTTTTCTTCATTATGATCAGAACTCCGCCAAGAACGTTTGCGAGTGAGGTAACAATCACCAGAAAAATCATATAAGTATTTGCAGTCATCCCCGAAACTCCTTCCAACTTTCTACTAGTAACTAGTATTGACCGAAAGCGGTTGGATTCAACCGAGTCGGAAGGAGTGTTCAGGCTTGCTGTTTCAGAAAAACCCGAGATGGCCTAACGATTGAAGGATGACGAATCCTCCAAGGCATAAAATCAGAATGGAAGAGAGAAAAGTCAAAGCATCAATAACGGGCCATTTTTCTAACCGTTTAATGGAAGCACCTGTTCGGACTACCAGTATACCGATGGTACTCATAGCAATGGCGCTGCCGATGGAGAATGCAGCAACCAGTCCCAGTCCAACAGGAATTTGGTTAGCCGAGATGGCGGTGAGCAGGATGGCCAAGGCACTTGGACAGGGAATCAACCCGGCAAAAAAACCGATGGAAAACAATCGGGCTACGGAAGAAGGCGTTTGATGCAAATTATGATGGGCATGGTGGTGGTGATGCTGACAGGTTTCATCATGAACATGACCGCTTTCCTCATGAGAATGTCCAATTTTGCTTACTACGACAATTCTGGGACGAATCTGATGGCGAAGAATCCGCGCTCCAACGAGGGTTATTGCAGCTCCGGAAATAAGCTGGATCCAGTATGTGAGATGCTCCGGCACAAACAGTTTGACGGTAGAAGAAGCTGCCAATGCCAAAAATACAATAGATAGAGTGTGTGAGATGGCGGATATCATACCGAGCAGAATAGCGTCCTTTGTCTTACCGCGTGAAGAGATGAGATACGCTGTTATGACTCCTTTTCCGTGCCCGGGTTCCAATGAATGCAGGGCCCCAAGCCCGATGGCTGCAGGAATTGTGTACATCAGTTCCATCAAATGTGTCCTCCTTAAAGGGTTGTCTGTATTCTTTATGCAGCCATATCAAATAACTTTCCTTATAAATCGTAATTATTCTTGTTTACAAGCGGTTACGGTGTTTTGTATAATGTTGATGTAAAAATCGAAATTATTACGATTTGTAATTCGCAAGCTGAATGTCCACTGCTAGTGTGGTGGAGTGTGACCGTTTTATAGGAAGGGAGTTTTACTTTTGAATCAAAACAAAATACCTGTAACCGTGCTAAGCGGCTATCTGGGGGCCGGGAAAACTACGATTCTCAATCATGTGTTAAACAATCGGGACGGCCTCCGCGTAGCGGTGATTGTGAATGATCTGAGCGAGGTCAACATAGACGCTGACTTAATTAAAGGTGGCGGCGGACTTTCCCGTACTGAGGAAAAATTGGTAGAGATGTCGAACGGCTGTATTTGCTGCACATTGCGGGAGGATCTGCTGCAAGAAGTGGAGCTGCTTGCCAAAGAAGGACGGTTTGATTACATTCTGATCGAGTCGACCGGCGTTGGGGAACCGGTACCGGTAGCACAAACGTTTACGTATGTGGATGAAGAAAACGGAATCGATCTGTCTTCTCTGTGCCGTCTTGATTGCATGGTAACGGTAGTGGATGCTTATCGTTTTTGGCATGATTTTTCTTCCGGAGAAACTTTGCTGGACCGACAGCAGGCGGTAGGTGAAGATGACACCCGGGAGGTGGTGGATTTGTTGATTGATCAGATCGAGTTTTGTGATGTATTGATTCTCAACAAGTGCGACATGATCAGTGAACAGGATCTGCAGCAGCTGGAACAGGTACTTAGAACATTGCAACCGACCGCGAAATTCATACGCACTTCATACGGTAAGGTGGATCCGAAGGAAATTTTGAATACCGGACTTTTCGACTTTGACAAAGCGAGCCAGTCGGCAGGATGGATTCAAGAACTGAACAAGGAAAGTCATACCCCGGAGACAGAAGAGTATGGGATCGCATCATTTGTATATCGCCGCAGACTCCCGTTTCATCCGCAAAGATTGGCCGAGTGGTTGACGGAACTGCCGGAGGAGATTGTAAGAGCCAAAGGGATCCTTTGGTTGGCCAGCCGCAATGATGTGGCGGTGAATATAAGTCAAGCCGGCCCTTCGATTCAAATTGGAGCAGTCGGTTACTGGGTTGCAGCCCTCCCGGAAGAAGAGAAACAAGCGGTTATGGACGAGGACCCCGAATGGGCAGAAACATTGGACCCCACCTGGGGTGATCGCTTGACAGAAATCGTCTTTATCGGCATTGATATGGATCAAGCTGAGATCATTCGTTCATTAGATGCTTGCCTGTTAACTGAATCTGAAATGCAGAGCGATTGGAGTGACTTGCCTGATCCCCTGCCTATCTGGGAAGAAGAGATGGAAGCTGAAACTGTCTGAGTTAAAGAATTAAAGGAGGAATCAACAATGCGTGTTGTTGTAACTTTGGCATGTACAGAGTGTGGAGACCGTAACTATACGACCACAAAAAATAAAAAGAAAAATCCCGAACGTTTGGAACTGAGAAAATATTGCCCGCGGTTAAAGAAATATACACTTCATCGGGAAACCCGATAAAAAATAACATAACATCTGGGAGTCGGATCAGGTTTGGTATATCACTAGCCTGATCCTTTGTTTTAAACAAATACGAATCATAATATTGACATAAAAAGAATAGGCTGGTAAGGTATAACTCACAAATCGTAATTATTACGATTTACCGTTTAATGGAGGGAGGGTGGTGAGAGAAGTAACCGGAACCCGGAGTAGAGTATTGTCGCTGACATCTAGTTGAATGAAGTAAACATGCAAGGAGGGCAATTATATGAAAGAGAAATATCAATTTTTGCTTTCTTTGAAGTTACTCGAATATGAAATCAAAGAATTAACAGTCTACGCAAAAGAGTGCTCTACTTGTTTTGAACTTTTAAAAAGAAAATTAGATGATCTCTGCCAATTCATGACATGTGAAGAAAATCTAAAACAGTGGAGTTTATGGGAGAATCACAGAGAAATAAAGGAACATTCGGCGAAGTTAAGGGAAACATCGACAGAGGCACTTTGCGACCTGGAGAAATATCAATTGAATATTTCACTGCCATAAGGCCAGTGAGTTAATCAGTGAGAGCCACTTTGTTAACGAATTGGA
>NZ_JBHSHC010000122.1:0-3484 GCF_042652925.1 Effusibacillus consociatus | reverse complement strand
GATGGAGACACTGCGCTCCAAGCTCGTTAAGATTGCGGGTAAGCTGGTCAGCTCCGGTCGATACTGGACGGGGAAGCTGTGCAGCTCCTGCATATACCGGGATGCATTCATCCAAACGTTTCGTAACATTCAGCGTTTACCCCGTTTCGGTTGATGGACTGTGAATGATAGACATTTAAAAAAAAATGCTCATTGATCCAACGGATACGTATGTCATTCAATATCCATATTTATTTAAATAATGAATTAATAACCATACCCAAAGAGAGTAGGTGGCTACTCTCTGATACCGAGCAGACTGATCGTTTCACAAATACGGTAGAATATCACAAAATCTTCCATTTCACCCAATCGTTCTAAGCACCTATGAATATTTCAGGATTAGTATAGCCGATTTTTTAGAACATTTAGAGTCCATTGTTATGGCTGTATGGGTTGCCGGGGCATTTGTTAAAATTTCCGTTTTTTACTACTTACTCTCACTTGGGACTGCCCAATGGCTGGGGCTTAGCAACTATCGCCCGCTTGTCCTGCCGCTGGGGATTTACATTATAGTATACAGTATTTTGGTAGCTCCAAACCTGCAAGAACTTTCCAGTTTCTTGAGGACAACAAACATTCCTTTTAATATCACCATTACATTTGCGATTCCGTTGTTATTGTTGATAGTCGCTTTAATCCGGAAAAAGGCTGATGTCACTTGATGGGATAGTTTTCTAGATCCACTTCTTTTGCCTGAACACTTTCAGCATGCCGTAGGTCATACCCGTCAGCAAAAGGGTGATGGCTACTGTTGACCACGGACTTTCATGGTAAGGCAACGGTACATTCATTCCAAAAAATCCGGTTATAAAGGTAAGCGGCATCGCCACGGTCGAGATAATGGTCAGAACCCGGATGGTATCGTTGGTCCTCGCTGTAACCAAAGAGTAATAAGTCTCCATGGCGCCGGAAACGAGATCGCGGAATACTTCAAGCGAGTCCGAAATCCGTTCCAAATGGTCCACCAGGTCAATGAAATACGGAACGTTGTCTTCCTGCACATCAAACGAATACCTCCCCCCGACATTCGAGAAGATCCGTTTCTTTGGTTGAATGACACGGCGAATCAAAACAATCGTGCGTTTCAGCGCCAGGAATTCTTCCGTAATTTCTTGTGCCGGATGTTCGTACATTTCATCTTCCAGCTCATCAATACGTGTGGAAATACGCTCCATGATCGGGAAGTACTCATCCGTGATCCCGTCCACAATCGAATATAAGAGAAAATCAGGCCCTTTGTTCATATAATGAGGTTCACGCAAAGAACGGGCGGCAATTCTTCCGATCGAATGAAGCGGATTTTGATGTACAGTCACAATATAGTTTTTTCCCAAGAAGACGTTCAGTTCCTCAGTCGTGATTTCTCGTTCGCTTTCCTCATCGTAACGCAGCGCATGAAACACGAAAAAGTAATAATCATCATAATTGTCCACCTTGGATCGGGGGGAATCGTGCAAACAGTCTTCGATGGCCAACGGATGGAAATCAAAGATCGCGCCGACGAATTTTAATTCGTCCACCGTGCAATTGTAAAGATCGATCCACAGCAGGTTCGCCTCATTTTGCAGAAGTTCCCCTTTGCGCAGCAGATCCACATCATGGTACATTTTTTTCTCTTCGTGATTGTAAAAATAGGTTTTAATCATCCGGTTGTACCCCCTTTCTGCGGTGCCTAAGCTTAGCGTATGCAGAAAACAAAAAGAGCCTTCAAATAAATTGAAGGCTCTGAGTCAAACAACGCCATTCCAAAGAATGCCGGACTGCTCCGATTCGCCTTCTTCACTCGTCCAAGCTTTAGCACGTGCATAGCTAGAACCCGTAAAGAGTTCAGCCACATTAGGTAAAACCTTAAGCCGGTAGTACCTGTTGACCCATTGGCGTCTCTCGACGTTTCCGGGTAGTGGCGTATGATCTATGCAGAAGCCTCACCTAACGAAGAAACATATAGGTTCATACAAATACAATTATATTCCTGCCGCGGATATGAGTCAACTTCCCCCCTAATCAGGTCGGCTTGCCACGAAATGGTTTGTCACAAAAATTCTTTGTTGCTATAATGAGGAGGTGAATTTTTTGAGATTTCAAAGGAGGAAGACTGGAATGGCTTTGGTTGTGGATGCATTTATTGAAATTCCTACCGGCAGTCAAAACAAATATGAGTTTGACAAGGAAACCGGACGCTTTAAACTGGACCGTGTATTGTTCTCTCCGATGCACTATCCGACCGAATATGGCTACATTGAGAACACGCTGGCAGAAGACGGGGATCCGCTCGACATTCTCGTTATCACTTCTTTCCCAACCTTCCCCGGTTGTGTGATCGAATCCCGGGTAATCGGCGTTCTCTTGATGACAGACGACAAAGGGAAAGACGAGAAGCTTCTCGCGGTTCCGACAGAAGATCCCCGTTTCAAGGAAGTACATACATTGGAGGATGTGGCGCCGCACGTATTGAAAGAGATCGCCCATTTCTTCCAAGTATACAAAGACCTTGAAAACAAGAAAGTTACAATCGATGGCTGGCAGGGTACCGATGTGGCAGCTCGCCTCCTCGAAGAATGCAAAGCCCGTTACGGCAAGTAATTGGTTGCTGTATCACGAAAGTCCCGAATCGGATTCGATTCGGGACTTAATTTTCACCGCAAAGAAAAAATAACTTATTTCCATCAACGTTTAGACGAACTTAATAGTTGAATAATAATCTCAATTATTGTATTTGGGTCTGCAATACTGGGGTCAATGCTGTATTGAAGATGATAACCATCGATTATTGCAATTATTAATGCAGCAAGTTCTTTTAGTTTTGTATCTTCATAATCTTGAAATCGATACAGTTGTTTGAGAACGGAAACAACCATATCAATCCAACTGTTGTAATGAACAACCATTTTTCTTTTGATTTCCACATTCCTCATTGCATTAACACAGAACTCAAAATAGATAGGAGTCCAATTATCTTTTTTGGTTAAGTCAATAAAAAGTGTTACTCCTCTCCTAACACTCTCCTCGATATTTTCACCAGCCGTAAAAAACCGAAAAAATTGTCGTTTAAAAGTTTCTAATCTGGTATCCATTAATTTGAGGAATAGTTCTTCCTTGCTGGTGAAATGAAGATAAAAAACCCCTTTTGTGTATCCCGCCTCTTTAGCAATATCATCAATTGCTGCTTTCTCGTAACCCCTTTCCGCGAATATTTTTAATGACGCTTCGATTAGCCTTTGAAACGATAACTCTCTTTTTAGTTGATGTTTGTTCTTTTGCATATGCTACCCCTTGTTGTAAAAATTTATGAAAAAAATGTCTTGACGGTCAGGTATATTATACCATATATTTTAAATACTAACGAGTTAGTATTTATTTTAAGAAAGAAATTCAATTGAATATTTCACTGCCATAAGGCCAGTGAGTTAATCAGTGAGAGCCACTTTGTTAACGAATTGGA
>NZ_JBHSHC010000121.1:0-5353 GCF_042652925.1 Effusibacillus consociatus | reverse complement strand
TTGGCTCTATTTCATTAACATGGTGGCTCTCATTCATTAACCTAGCGGCTCTGCCGCGCCGAAATATTCAACTGAAGGATTCCCAGACATGGAGTCCTACAAAAATCACATACTGTCGATTCATCCGGGGATGTCGTGGGGCCCGCAAATGAAAGTATGGGTGCATGAGTTTCGGGAAGTGTAATGGTGGAAGCCGATTGGGAAGTGTCCGGCGGCTTTTTTTGTTGGTTGAAACTAAAACATAGTTTATAACGTCTATTGATCCAGAGGGTGGAGATAGTTACCAGATTATTGTTGCCATACGCTTCTGTCACCGGAGATAAGATTTTCGTCACATTTGATGTTGAAGTGGTAGGTGCCTTTACCAACTCCTGTTCACTGGTAGTAGTAAAGCGTTTTGTCTAGACCATAAAAATATTTTACAGTGGTTAGCTTGTCATCGCCATACCAATGGTTTCTGTAGAGCGTTATGAATAGGTTCCGGATTTATTTTCATCGTTTCAAGTCGACGCCCGTGAATCAATTTCGACATCGGTACCTGTTACATCAAAATTTCTTGAATTCATCCCGGTATAAGATACCCCTTCAAAGGTGAAATCAAAGAGTTTTGAATAGACTTTAGCGGGTTTTGACTACGGATTCAATAGCATAACTTGAGCGACTTTCTTGTCAAAGAACTTGCATCGGTTTTAGCCATAGTCGGTGCTCCGAGAGCAGCAGTTACTAGCACGGCTGATAAATGATATGGTAAGTAATTGATTTTTTGTAATGTATTCCAATAGGATGAAATATTTGTTATACTCTGCTAGAGGGAAGATTTTTTGTACTATATGATTGCTGTACGGGCATGAGATGCAGGTAGAAAGAATAACGAATTCAAGGTATTGCATGAATATTACACAACACGAATCACAATTCACTGAAGAAGTAACAGTCAATGATTGCTCCATGAGGAAAACTCATACGTGTCTTGGACATGTTGGTCACAAGACAAATTAAGTAGAACGCTAATGGATGTACTGGGTGGGATACTTCAGACATAGCTACGGCTGGTGCTTAGATTAATACAAACTCACGTATTCGCTCGCTCTTCTAAAGACAAGACCAGAAGACAACGGAAGCACGGAGAAGTCGCAGAATCTACATAAGGGCAACGACCCAGCGAAGCAGCAAGAAGCGGCATCCACCCCTGAGACAAAGTATCCACAGATTGGAAACAAAGTTCCAATCCCTGTTCCCGCAACGGCTCATCCGCAGAAAAATATTGCACAAATGCATTCCTACTCCATCTTTTAAGGGTATCTTTGGTTGATTAAGACATAGCGAGAAAATACGAGAAAACATTAATGAATAGTGGAAGGAAGGAGAAACGTGATCCAAGTATTATTGGTTGACCACCATCCAGCGGTTGGAGAAGGAACAAAAAGCCTGATTGAGCAAGAAAACGATATGAAGGTTACTGTTGTCAATTCTAGCGTGGAAGCATTGGAATTTTTGAAAAGCCAAACTTTTGATGTGATGCTTTTTGAATTGAATATGCCTATAATAAACGGATTGGAATTAACCCGGAGAGTTGTCGCTATTAATTTGGATACTCCTGTTTTAATTTACACGGGATACGATATTAGTTCCCATTTCAATATCCTTATAGAAGCTGGAGTTTCTGGTTTTGTAAGCAAGGCTGCATCCAAAGAACAGCTTATCTCTGCTATTCGTTGCGCTTTACGTCGTGAAGCCCTTCTACCTGTGGCCCTTTTACAGCAGCTTAGGCGACATAATGTACGGGTTGCTGTTTCTGAAAATGATAAGACCTTAGAAGGTATTTCAATTAATGAAAGGGAACAGGCAATTCTTCAAGAAGTAGCGAAAGGAAAGAGTAATAAGGAAATTGCAGATATTTTATTGATGAGTCAACGAACAGTAGAATACAATTTAACTCGTATTTTCGGGAAATTAATTGTCCGGTCAAGGGCAGAAGCTATACTGGAAGCCAAACGGCTTGGTCTTATTCCTAATGAGCAGTTTATATAATCTAATCCTCAAGTTGCAAGGGGATATTTTTTTGTCTATTTTTGAGTGTCAATCATTTGGTAGTACCCTTTTGGGACAGCTCAATTTTTATGGAAAAATATTTGCGGTGACCGCAAAAGAATTGCGGTATCTTGCAGCACGATTTTCGGTGCCAAAATCTGTTAAATGTAATACTATTGAATCAGGAAGTAAGTAGAATCAAAACAAGGATTGAGGGTACTTCAGAAAATAAAATTATCAGATAGTTGATACAGGATTTTTCTATGTTCCATGTTGATTCACTAGTTTATAGGCAGGAGCATTCTTCTACGAATGACCTGTTTATAATAAATAGAGTCGCTACCAAACAGAGACTGGTAGGTATCATTTGGTAGACGACTCAAACAAGCCCCTTTACTAATTTACATAGAAAAAGGCAACTTTTATAAGTTTAGCATTTTAACTATGTAAAGTAAAGGTTCCGGGGCATCTTTGTGGAAAAGGAGGTGTAACAAATGGAAAACATTAAACTCGTTGTTGGTCAAATGACCGATGAAGAATTAGCTGAGATCGCTGGTGGTGTTGATCCTTGCGGTTGGATCTGTACCTATACCCTGGACTGCCCGGGTACCCGTTGGTATAGCTGCTGCTAATTCTTCAATAGATAGACAGGGGGCTCCCCTGTCTATTTATTTAAACGAAAATAAAAGTGGAAAAGCCGAAGTGTAATATATTTTCACATCGTCCATATATATGAGGAAGTTTTTATCGCTTAATACTCTTACTCTTAGATTATTACAAGGGGATAATAACATGAAAAATACAATTTCTCTTTTATATAGCGAGATATGGTTCAAAGGGGCATACATAAACGAGCGGAAAGTTGACCTAGGTATCTCCGAGGGAAAAGGGGAAGCTAAAGTTGACGCGTGGTGCAAAAGAACAGGACTTTACCCAACTTTAGTGAAATATCGTCTCGAAGAAGAGGGACTGGATATCAAGTCATTTTCACGAATCTTGGCACAGAGTGATCGGCCTGTACTATTTAAAGAACCCGATTGGCTTGTATCATTACATGATATCTTTAAATCTGACGATTATACCACGTTAAGTGACGAAGATATTGATCCGAAAGCCCAATCCGAGGCTCCATTTTTCAAATTTGTGGTTCCTTTTCTTAAATGGAGTAAAGGAAAAATCTTGCACCAACTGAAGGAGTGGCAAGAAAAATTTCCGGAAATACCGTTTTCTAATTCCATGATTATATCATCAATTTTAAAGCCCGTTTATCAAAATCTACTTACAATAGTTTGTCGTACACTTATGCTCGAGCTGAATATCGCACGTGTAGAAGGGCAACTGATCGGAAATACTTCAGAAGCCAGATTTGAAGATTTCGTCTCCAGAAAATTAACAGACAAGGTAGATATTCTGGCCATACTTCACAAGTATCCAGTGTTAGCGCGACTGATGACTGTTAGTGCAAAAAACATAATTTATGCGAACCTAGAGGCGGTAGAACACTTTCTTTTAGATCGAGAACAAATTGAAGAATTGATTGAGGGAGATTTTTCGAAGTTAATCGAGATCAAGTCCGGAGTTGGAGATGTACATAATAGTGGCAAAAGTGTGTTGATATTTCAGTTTGCTTCCGGTTCTAGGCTTCTATATAAGCCGCGATCTCTTGGGGTCGATGCTCATTTTCAAGAGTTATTGTCTTGGATCAATGAGAAAGGATTAACTCCTAGTTTTAAATTAATGCAGGTAATTGATCGAGGATCTTATGGATGGGAAGAATTTATATCGGTTGAAGAATGTATCGAAAAGGATCAGGTGAAACGTTTTTACCAGCGTCTTGGTGGTTATTTGGCCCTCTTATACTTACTGAATGCAACGGATTTTCATTCTGAAAATATCATTGCATCAGGAGAATATCCTTACCTTGTTGATTTGGAATCATTGTTCCAAAATTTTATGCCGGTTGATGTAAAACAAACAGCTTTGCAGAAAGCGTCAGATGAGTTGATGAATTCGGTCCTGCGAACGGGGTTACTCCCTGTGTCTCTGTTTAAATCAGGAGCCTTCCAGGCGATTGAGATCAGTGGAATTGGTGGTTACGGCGGACAAAGGCTACCAAAACTTGTATACGGATTTGAGAACATTCGAACAGATGAAATGAAAATGGTAAAGAAACAGGGTTTTTTGAAGGAAAGTGATAATCGCCCCTATCTGAAGGGAAAACCTATTCAAGCTGAAGATTACATCGAGGATGTAACAACAGGATTTTATAACGTCTATCAAGTCCTTTTAAAAAATCGTGAAGAACTTCAGTCTGAAGACGGCCCGATTTTTAAATTTGCTAACGATCCTGTACGTTCTATCTTACGTAATACGCAGTCTTATGTTTCAATGCTTGAAGCAGGTCTACATCCTGACAATTTAGTGGATGGTTTGGCACGTGTTCAACTGTTTGATTTTATGTGGAGGATAGTGGATCACTTACCGGCTATGGTTAGAATAGTTGCCTCAGAAAATGCTGATCTTTTAGAAGGAGATGTACCTGCGTTTAGTACACGCGTTAATTCCAAAGATCTATGGGATAGTCGGGGAAAAAGGATTACCAATTTTTATAACAACGAAAGTTTATCCTACGTCCTGCAACGTTTAGCTCATCTAAGTGAAGAAGATTGTATAAAACAGATGAAATATATACGTATATCCATGACTACCATGATCAAGAAGTGGGATATCAAACTTTCGCCAAGAGATCCTCATCAAAAATTGGTAACTCAGATTGCGACTCGTGAAGAGTTTCTGAAAGCCGCCATCGATATAGGAGAGAGACTTGAAAAAAGTGCAATCTGGGGTGCTGATGGAAAGGATGTAACATGGATCGGTCTTGGGGCGAATGAACATGATCAATGGTTATTTACACCGCTTGATGTAAGTTTGTATGACGGAGTTTTAGGAGTTGCATTGTTTCTAGGGTATCTTGCAAAAGAAACAGGGATTGAAAAATTTGATGACTTAGCACGAAAAGCGTTCAATACTGGTCGTATGTTCCTTGAACAACCCGGTGCAATCAAGACATTATCAGCCTTTTATGGGCATGCTTCAGTTGTTTACGTTTTGAGTCATCTTTCTGTTTTATGGAATGAACCCCAGCTACTTGAGGAGGCACTGATTCATTTAGCGAAGAGTGAACCATTAATTGAAAAAGACGTAATGTATGATTTACTGGCGGGGTGCGCTGGTACTCTTGTAGTCGCTTTACCGGATTAACCCCGCTTATTTGGACATACCTTCATTTTAGAGCTATTTTCATAGAGTTTCGTTTTATATG
>NZ_JBHSHC010000120.1:0-31635 GCF_042652925.1 Effusibacillus consociatus | reverse complement strand
GGTGAAACAATAAATGGCCCTAGTCAAGAGACTAGAGCCTGTAAGGAAATTTTAATTCCGAGAGTCTTACAATATAAAACGGAGGTGTTGTTGATGACAGCAAACCACTCGGTTCGTAAAGACAATTTTAGAAAGGGTGGCCTAATTCCTGTACTGTTCGTATTTCTATTGTTGACCGGTTGTGCTTTCGTTCCAATTGGAAACGGACCGTCCGTATCGATAGAAAAAGCCAGAAAACAACTTGCCGAACTCGGATACACACCAAAGGATCTGAGGTATATACAAGGCCCTCCTAAATATATGCCTTGGGTCTGTATTTGTGAGAACAAGAAAAAAGAAGAATGGGGTGTAGTACTTCACCCCTCCGGAAAAGTGGAACAAGTGCAATTGGGTACGAAGGAACACCTGTCAAGAGAACAAATGCTCAAAAAACTCGAAACGTTAGGATACAAGCGGGATGAGTTTATGGAGCTCAATTTACATTTAATGGTATCTGGAGACGGAACTTTCTACTGGTCATTTCCGGTTGACTTGGAACACGGAAAGTATATTCGCTTTAACCTGGCGGGTGAGAAAATAAATTCGGATTCAAAATAGACTTCAAACACACCCCGAGTCACCCGTTTTACGACCGGTTGTTTGAAACGCCCATTCAATTAACGTGTATGCCATTCGAAATGTGTTCCTCTGCCTCCTGATAAACGAGTATGCCGTACCCGATCTCAGCTGTTCCCTCATGATCAGGCACGGCATTAAAGCCCTTCTCCCCTTTGATCCGTTGATCTCTGGGCAGCCTTGACCAGATCCAACGTACATTCGGCAAATTGATTCCCCAAATCAGTCTCCCAATAGTGACACTCCGCCATCCACAATAATCGTCTGGCCGCGAATCATCCTTGCCTGATCCGAGCATAGGAACGCAACCGCGTTCGCAAGATCTTGCGGCTCAACGAGGCGACCTGCGGGTGTTCGCCGGCGAGCAGCTTCCAACAATTCTTCCCGATTGGGGAAATGTGTCAACGCATCGGTGTCGACCGCTCCACCGGATACCGCGTTCACGATAATATTTTGGGGAGCCAGCTCAACCGCCAGATAACGCGTCAATGCTTCTAGCGCGGCTTTGGATACCCCGACTGTAGTGTAGTTTTCAAGGACGCGCATCGAGCCCAGGCTGGATAATGAAACAATTTTCCCGCCCCCGCGTTTCTCCATTAACGGAGCCGCTTTTTGTGCACAGAACAACAGTGCCTTTGCATTAATTTCCATCGTCCAATCCCAATGGTTTTCTTTCAGCTCCATTAAAGGCAGCAGCACACCGGAAGCCGCATTGGAGATCAAAATATCCAATCCGCCAAATTCAGACTCAATTTCTTCGAACATCGCACCAATCTTTTCGATATCTCCCACATTGGCCTTGATTATATGACAGCGAACGCCTTTCGCACGGATCTGTTCGGCCGTTTCTTCAGCCGGTTTCCGGTTTCTGAAAAAATTTATGATCACATCACAGCCCTGATCGGCGAGAGTCAGCGCAATCACCTTTCCAATTCCCCGACTGCCTCCTGTTACCAGAGCCACTTTTCCTTTTAACGACGACATATGTACCTCCTTAGTACCAACTTCTAATAGCTGCTATCACACTATTATACTCTATATGAAAAAGGTTCGCGACGTTCACTGATTGCCTGAAGCAATTGCCGCAATCCTTCCTCCACCTTATCCCGAATTTCCTCGGAATATCTCATTCGTTGGGCGTTTTCCTCATATTCATCCCGGTCCAATACCTTGAAACTCCCATCGGCATACACATATACATCAAGGTCGTAATCAACAAAATGCACTTCGTTTTTCTTTTTATTAAACAGCGGGGGAGCAGCGACATTGCAATACCATTCGCTACCATCCGATTTTTTTAAAAGAAACGCATTAAACCAATATTCCGGGTGAAAATACGCCTCCACCTCATAATCGCTTGTCCAAACGGAGCCATCCGAGTTACGAACCGGAGTGTGTGGAGAAATAGCGAGCCGAAGCGGCTCTTCCTCAAGCACCACCGCAGCATCCCAACTGCGATGAGCGAATCCATCATGCTTTATAGACAAAATAGTAACTTTCCGCAGAACAAAACCCTCCCTTTTCCCAGTGCTCCCAGATAATGATCAATGATTTTTCCCTCTCAATCTAGTAAGATAAAAACTTAGTGGGCTATAAAACCGGACAATGATCGGATAAACCAAACAAAAAATCGAAAGAAAGGAGTGATCATCTTGATCTGGTGGTTTGCACTCGCAACTCTTACTCTACTTCTTGCCTATTCTTATTGGAACACATTTCGGCCGGTCTTGCGAGACGTCGAGATGACCATTCCCAATAAAAATGGGCTTGATGACCTGAAAATTGTTCAACTGTCCGACCTGCATATGGAACGACAGTCGATCTCTCCACAGCGGATGCACAGCCTGGTAGCAGCAGCAAATCCTGACTTGATTGTAATGACGGGTGATTACCTGGATCGCTACCACAACATTGACAAATGCTTGGAGTACCTGAAAGAGATTAAGCGGGTGAATCCGAAGTACGGCATCTATATGGTATTTGGCAATCATGACCACTACTTGGGTGATCAGATCGATGAGTTTGCCGAAGCAATCGAGGCCCTCGGCTGTCATATCCTGCGCAACGAGTCAAGAACAATCGATATTAACGGAACTCCGCTTACCATTATCGGAATCGATGATTTCTGCCTTGGTAAAAGCGACATTGCCAAATCGTATGCGAACGTTCCCGAAGAGGGTATCCATCTGGTCCTCGCGCATGATCCCAACACCGTTCTCGCAATGAAGGAAGATCACAAAGCGGATTACATCCTCTCCGGTCACTTCCATGGCGGGCAGTTTAACTTAATTCCTTATCTGCATCGTATCATGGGAGGATTCGGTGAATTGCCGAAGCAGGATATCCTGAAAGGTATTCACGTGGTAAACGGAAAGACTCTCTACATCTCCGAAGGTCTTGGACAAAGCGGTTTGAATGTCCGTCTCCGTTCCCGTCCCGAAATTACTGTGCACACCCTGCGAACAGGCAATCAGGCAGTAAGAACTTCCAAAGTTCCGAAAGTGGAAACTCTTGCTCCTGCGTTGGAAACTGCATAGTAATACACTGTATTGAAAGGCGTGACCTGATTGGTTACGCCTTTTTAGTATTTCCCTATTTATTCGTTAAGTCAACAAACGCGCCTCCCCATTTGCATAGTGCCTCTATCTACGTGTAGAATAGCAAAAGGTTTCACCGACGTGATAGTCGAACTTGTACGCAATTTTTGGTAAAATAAAAAAGGCTTCAGATACGAAGCACTCCTCTAACAGGGATTATCGGAAGGGAGCATCATCATGCAAAATTTGTTACAGGGCAAAACGATATTAATCATGGGCGTTGCAAATGAACGAAGCATCGCCTGGGGAATTGCTCAATCCTTACATAACGCCGGTGCAAAATTGGCCTTCACCTATCAGGGCGAACGCGTGGAACGCCGCATCAAGGAACTTGTCCAGGACATGCCCGGAAGCATTGTGCTTTCCTGCGACGTTACAAAAGATGAAGAAATTGACGCAGTCTTCTCCACCCTGGAAAAAGAAGTAGGCACCCTGGACGGACTCGTTCATTCCCTCGCATTTGCGCAGAAAGAAGATTTGGAGGGACTCTTCGTCAATACATCCAGAGCCGGTTACGCTCTTGCACAAGATATTTCCGCTTACTCTCTGGTAGCTGTGACTCAACGCGCGCGGAAATTGATGAAAGACGGCGGTTCCATCCTTACCATGACCTATCTCGGCGGGGAGCGTGTGGTTCAAGGATACAATATGATGGGCGTCGCCAAAGCGGCTCTGGATAGCTGCATGAAGTATCTCGCAGCTGACCTCGGTCCTGAAAATATCCGTGTAAACGCGATTTCAGCCGGTCCGATCATGACCTTGGCTGCCCGCGGCGTACGCGACTTCTCCACCATGCTCAAACATGTTTCCGAGAAAGCTCCGCTGCGTCGCGGCGTCACCCAAGAAGAAGTGGGCAATACCGCTCTCTTCTTACTGTCCAACCTTTCTTCCGGCATTACAGGCGAAATCATCCACGTCGACGCCGGCTATAACATTCTCGGACTATGAGCACTCCCCCGCCTTCACTTCGAGAGGCGGGGGAATTCTCGCTGTTTTGGTTAAATTCATGCGCAACCGCAGGCGTTTCTCCTGCGGGGTTTTGTTAAACCTTAAACCTGAAACACTCCGGGGATCATCCGCTCGGGGCTTTTTAATTTATAGGCACCAAGACCGTCATCATAATCAATGGTGAGGTGATCCTCAAAGTACACTCGCGACCCTTTGTCCACCACAACATGCACATTTCCGCAGGAATACACTTCATCGCCTTGTCTCGGCTCATCCAGAGCGAGATCATATGTCATGTTGGCGCCTCAGCCGCCTTCCATGATCACCATTAAACGGACATAAACATCGGGTTGCTCCTCAGATGCCCATTCGGACAGTTCCCTTTGGGCTCGCTCAGTAACTTTGATCATAAGTTGTGACCTCCCTTCCCAGCCGATCCTGATACGTTTGGATTCCATGTATAATCTTCCCCCGAAATTCCCCAAGCTATCTCGAAACCACTGGAACTTGGAGGTGTCGGGCATGTATGTGGGCCGGAGCCAGGAGGAGTTGCGCGACCTGCCTTTATCGGCGCGACACGGTTGCTACCGGGTGGCGCCTGCACACTTTGTGATCTCTGTTACTTTTTTAAAAGTTGACAAACATTTTTTATTCTAGGACAATTTCAGTAACATACTTTATTTCAGAAACCGTTTTTTCAGCGAGAACCCTCCGCCCGCCAAAAGCAGCCCAAGGACAAGAAATAGCACTCCATACCCGTACATTGCTTCCGAGAACATGATGCCTACCATGGCGAAACTGCCCATCACCAATAACGTCAAGATAAAATAAACGATTTTGACATTTCGGGACATATGATTACCTCCACTCTTCTCTGAGGTCATCATAACACCGAATCCAATTTCTCATCAACTGATTGAAAGAAGGACTATTTATGAACGTACTGCTCGTACTGCCTCCGAACCAACCTCGTTCCGGCGGCAACATCACATATTCGACCCGCATCAAAAAGGGGCTTGCTCCCCACAAAATTGATATCGAAATCCAATCTCTCGATTCCGTACAACTCCACCATTACGAAAAAGCGGATATCGTGCATGTATTCAACGCTTTCCGAACAGGCCGGTTTGTGCTTCCCATCGTCAAGGAACTTGAGAAACCGATGATTCTGACCATCACAGGCACAGACATCAACGAATACATGACCAAAGAGGAAACACGGGAGGAAACCTACCAGGTAGTGGAATATGCCTCCCAAATCATTCAGTTGACCCAAACCTCCAGACAGCAATTGATTGACCTGGTTCCTTCGGGGGGGGCAAAGTCCGTCGTTGTCAATTTGGGAATTGACCTCCCGAAAAGGAACGAAAAAACCCGTGCAGATTTCGGATTTCAAGATGGAGAGTTTGTTTTCTTACTTCCTGCCGGAATCCGACCTGTGAAAAATCCGCTGGCTGCCTATGAGCCACTGCGCAGAGTACACGGACGCTATCCGGCGGTACGGTTTGCTGTGGCAGGGCCGGCGATGGACCAGACCCTTTTTTCCGAGTTTGAAAAAAAGATGGATAGTACCGAATGGGCGATCTATTTGGGAGAAGTGGATCATCAAGATATGCCCGCGCTGCTGGCGGCGGCGGACGTAATCCTGAACACCTCCAAGTCGGAAGGCTTATCCCACGCATTGCTGGAAGGGATGTTTCTTGGCAAGCCGGTGTTAGCTTCAAGAGTGCCTGGCAACGTCGATTTGATTGAAGATGGCGTGAACGGATTTTTGTACTCGAATGAAGATGAGTTTGCAGAAAAAGCGATCTGGTACATCGAAGACTCGCAACTGAGGCATCAACTGGCAGCAGCCGGCCAACAATGGGTAAAAGACCGGTATTCGGTTCAGCGAGAAATTGAAACAATAAAGAAGATCTACGAAGAAGTAATGAGTCGGGAGTACTCGTTTAAGGGCGAATAGGCCGTTTGATAACCTCTCCCACTTTGTGCAAATATTTTTCTGCCACACGGGACGCCCGTTCAGGGTGTCCTTCTCTTATCGCTTCCGCCCAGTCCGCATAGTATTGCGCTACCTCCCGATAAGGAAGAACCGGGAGAGTGGCATGAATCACATCCATCAGCGATTCGGTCAACGTATTCATCAAATTCTGGATCACCGGATTCCCTGTAGCCGCAGCAATGGCCTGGTGAAAACGGATATCCGCCTGGACGATATCGGCATCGGAGACAGCCCATTCAAATTCAATCAATGCGGACGCAATTTCTTCATAAGCCTGGCTTGTCCGGTTCAATGCAGCCCAGCGGCTGGCACCAACCTCAAGAATCGTACGCACTTCATGCAAGCTGACAAGATCGTTGCGTCCAATGAGTAAGGCGGCCTGCAGAGGTGCATAGAGATGCTTGTTCAAATCCACCTGGGAGACAAACGTGCCATCCCCTTGGCGCAGTTCAACCAGCCCCATCGCTTGCAAGGAGGACAATGCCTCTCGGATCGTGGGACGGCTGACTCCAAACTGTTTGGCCAGTTCTTTCATGGAAGGCAGCTTGTCCCCCGGGTTCAGATAGCCTTCCTGGATGTACCTTTGGATTTGGACTGCAATATTCTGATAGATTTTACCGTTCGATGATTGGTTTCTTTTCATATCTTTATTTTACTGATCTGCAGATAAAAAAGCCACGATGCTTTGGCAGCGTGGCAGAATTTTTTGTCGAATGGGCATTAATCCCGTTTCAGATTCAATCCGAACAAACGCAGGATGAACAAGAACAGGTTTACAAAGTTCAGGTAGAGACTCAGCACCACCATCGGTACTTCTTCCCGGCTCACCCCGTAACGGACAACCCGGGAGAAATCATATAAGGTATAGCCAAGGAAGATGAACACGCCAAGCAAAGTGTAAACCCAGTCGGCAGTCCGGGAGAACGGAAAAAAGAAGCTAACGATTCCCATCCCTAACAGGGCAATCAGACCAATAAACAGGAACCCGCCGAGGAAGCTGAAATCCGCTTTTGTAATACCCGCATACAAAGCGGCTCCTCCGTAAGCGATGACGGTCACTGCGAACGCCTGAAGCACAATCGGGGCTCCGATGTGACTTACGTAATCTCTGATTGCCGGAAATAATGTAATCCCCGAGATGAACGAAAACGTAAACAGAAAACCGTAACCCACCACTCGCCTGCGGCGAATGAACATGGCAGCCACGATCATGATGATTTCAACAATCATCAACGGCAGAAACAATGCCGGGGGAACAGACTGCCCAACATACAACCCGGCTGTAGCAAGCAACAAACTAAAAAACAGAGCAGGGAACAGATCTCCCATCGTCACCCGTGTACCGGTCGTATAGTTTGAGTACATAATCTCGCCTCCTACTTCCTCATTGTATTCTGATTTACAAGCCTCATACCTAGGCCGAAAACTTTGATCCCAACTTGGTCATTAACTTCGCAACATCCGAATCGAGCAGCGGCCTGCCCTCGTTTTGCAGCTTTTCCCCAATCCGGCTCAGTTCATCATAAATGAACTGCAGGATGTCATACTTGTTGTGCCCTTTCTTCACTTCCATCGACGCGCTCTTTAACTGATCGATATACATTTCCGTTCCATCACCGCTTGCGTTTCCGGTCGGAGTGGATTTGTCATAGACCGTAATGACGCCCGAGTTGTTTGCGATAAAGTAAACAGTGAAGTACGGAGAGTTTAAAGAATCCTCTCCATAAACAAATGTGGCACAGACACACCTTTCCATTTTACGAATCGTATAGTTAACTGTTTGTTCGGCAGCCATATACCCTCCGGATTCTAGCAGGATGACTGCGGCACGTTCGGTACCCGCACAGAAAAATCATCCTCAAATTCATCATAATCAATCTGCACCCCGTCAATCTGCGATGCCGCAAACGGATCAAAAAGAAAACGCAGCCCCTTGGCTTCAATCTGACGGTCTTGAGCTTGTGACTCATCCAGAGTCATCTGATACTTGAAACCGCCTCAGCCAGGAGTTACTTTGATTCGGATGCTCAGGTGTTCCTGGTTTTGCTCTTTTAGAATCTCTTTAATTTTTTCTACCGCCAGATCGGTAATTGTCACCACGGCATGTCACCCCCGTTCGTATATTGTATCATATTTCCGAAAAAAACCAGATTTTCATCGATTCACGGCCACCCTGGAGCATTTTGTCCAATCGGCTCTGCAGTTCCTGATAGTCAGGTTGAACGTTCAAACTTTCGCGAACCGCTTCAAATCGATCGATCGATTCGACCGTAAATGTTTCAATAAACTGATTTGTACGCTGATTGCTTTCCAATACTTCGATATCGGCAATCCCTGCTTCATTCATCTTTCGCTTGAACTCTGCCGCCCACTCCAAATAACTCTCCCTTTGTTCGGGAACAATTTTGTATTCAAAGAATCCTCGAACTCGTCCCATCGCTCAATCCCCTTCCTAGACCAATCCCTGCAGCGCTTTCGCAAGTTTCTGATGGGCTACCGGCATAGGAAAATCGGCCAACTCCCAAACGTTCACCCAACGCGCCGTCTCCGACTCCGCCACAGGTTCACCGATCACTTCACAAGTGTAAGCTTGCAGATTCCAATGCAGGTGACTGAATGTATGTTGAACGTCGGCAAAGTGGGAATTCACCGTCAGACGGAGAGCCCATTTTTCCCAAAGGATACGCTGCAATGCATTCTCGTGTGATTCTCCGTTGTCCACTTCACCCCCAGGGAACTCCCACATTCCCGCAAGCAGCCCTTCCAATGGCCGTCGTGTAAGAAGCACCTTCTCCTCATACCGGACGATACCGGTCGCAATATCGAGGGGACGGGGGGGCTTCTTCTTCCCTTTCACCGGGAGATCTTCCTGTACGCCTTCTTTATGTGACCTGCAAACCTCCTGCAAGGGACATGACGGGCAGCGGGGAGACTTGGGGATACAGATTCGTGCCCCCAGTTCCATCAACGCTTGATTGAAGTCTGACGCCTCCCCCGGCGGGATCAGAAATTCCGCCAGTCCTTCAAACTTCTTGCGGGCGGCCGGTTTGGACACATCATCTTCAATCAGAAACAGGCGGGACAATACACGAAAAACATTCCCGTCAACGGCTGGCACAGGCACGTTATACGCAATAGACAATACCGCACCGGAAGTATAAGGTCCGACGCCAGGCAATGAGGAGATCTCTTCCAGCGTATCCGGTACGCGCCCGCCATATTTCGTATGAACCTCGCGTACTGCAGACTGCAAATTGCGTGCCCGGGAATAATACCCAAGCCCTTCCCAGTGTTTTAACACCTCTTCTTCGGGAGCGGCTGCAAGTGATTCTACTGTCGGAAAACGCTCCATGAACCGGGTCCAATAAGGGATTACGGTTTCCACCCGCGTTTGTTGAAGCATCACTTCCGACACCCAAATCTTATATGGATCGCTTGTCCTGCGCCACGGCAGGTCGCGTTTGCTCTCGTTGTACCAAGCGAGAAGCCGTTTGCCTACTTCGGCGGCCTCCCGATTGCTCACATTCATCATATGGAAAGCCCCTTTCTCCCATCATTATATGACGGAAAAAAGGGGCTTGCAAAGACGAGTTTCCTACCACCACAGCCCATAGCGAGTGCCGGGCATTGCAATAAGATCCGTTTCAGAATCTGACACATGTGAATTCTCCCGAAACTCTGGGGAATCATGACTCACGGGGAATGGCGGGACTGTCTCCTCGCGCAGTTCCGGCAGGAATGGTATTTGATAGAGCAAAAAGTATCTGTCCATACGGTTCCCTCCAATACGCGCCCTTTCGCCCGGGAACCGGGCGCCTACCCATTAATGTATGTGGAACCTGAACATCACGTTCATGATTTCTCTTTCAAAAAGGACCACCCCAAAAATAGCAAAAGGGTCCCAATCAGAACAGGCCATTTTAACGTTGCGAACCAATAAAAGAACGAATCCCAAAAAGCACTCCATCCGGTCATGGAAACACCTCGTGTTGTCCCTTCCAATGTCGATTTCAATTTCAGTATACCGGTTGGACTTGTCAGATAAAAGTTACGGTTCGATTACAAATGTTAAGTCTTCTTCTAATGTTAAGTCTTCTTGTTTAGGATAGGACTTGTCGAATTCGTTCCAATGCCCAGTCGAGATCCGGCTTTTGAATCACCAGTGGAGGAGCGAATCGGATCGTCGTCTCATGCGTTTCTTTGCAGAGGAGTCCCATTTCTTTCAGCCGTTCACAATAAGGTCTTGCTTTCGTATTCAGTTCCACCCCGATAAACAAACCGCGACTGCGAATTTCTTTGATAACCGGGTTCCGTATTCCTTGTAGTGTTTCCAAGAAGTATTGACCCAGTTCGAGGGACTGCTGCACCAAATTTTCATCGACAATCACGTCCAATGAAGCGTTGGCAACCGCACAAGCAAGAGGATTTCCGCCGAACGTGGATCCGTGGGATCCAGGATCAAACACGCCAAGAATCTCAGGATCGGAGGCAACTGCGGATACCGGCATTACCCCGCCGCCCAGTGCCTTCCCAAGGATATACATATCAGGCTTAACCTCTTCCCAGTCGCACGCAAAAAGTTTACCTGTCCGGCCAAGTCCGGTCTGGATCTCGTCGGCTAGAAACAGCACCTGATTTTGTTTGCACACCTCATACGCTTTCCGCAAGTACCCTTCGGGCGGGATGATGATGCCCGCTTCTCCCTGAATGGGTTCAAGCATGAAAGCGGCCGTATTCGGCGTGATCGCTTGTTTTAATGCTTCAACGTCCCCATAAGGAATGATCTTGAATCCGGGTGTCAATGGTCCAAACCCGCGCTTGTATTCTTCGTCTGATGAAAACGAAATGATTGTGGTGGTACGCCCATGAAAGTTTCCGGTACAAACGATAATTTCAGCTTGGTTATCAGGCACTTGTTTGACATCGTACGCCCAGCGGCGCGCTGCTTTAATGGCTGTCTCAACCGCTTCCGCCCCGGTGTTCATCAGCAGGATCATATTCTTGCCGGTCATCCGTGCCAATTTTTCATAAAACAGGTGCATTTGATCGTTATGAAACGCACGCGATGTTAAAGTTACCCGATCCGCTTGATCTTTTAACGCTTGAATGATTCTTGGATGACGGTGCCCCTGATTCAATGCGGAATACGCACTCAACATGTCCATATAACGATTGCCTTCGGGATCTTCCACCCAGATCCCTTCCGCTTTCGAGATTACTATCGGTAGAGGATAGTAATTGCGCGCCCCATATTTTTCCGTCTGTTCTATAATTTCATGAGTTGAAGCCATCGTCCCCATAACCTCCGTTTGGTTCAATTACCCGGTCTGGTTCGCTCACTCACTTCAAATTTTCCGGATTTAATGCCTCCAATTCCGGCAATACGAATCGGCCGTCCTTGCGTATCAGTTTGTCATCGAACCAGATTTCGCCTCCACCGTATTCGGGACGCTGAATCATGACCATGTCCCAATGAATGGCGGACTTGTTGCCATTGTAGGCGTCATCGTAGCATTGACCGGGAGTGAAGTGGAAACTCCCCGCAATCTTCTCATCGAACAGGATGTCTTTCATTGGTTCACGGATAAATGGATTGAAGCCGATCGCAAACTCCCCAATGTAACGAGCCCCTTCATCCGTATCGAAGATTTTATTGATCCGTTCCGTATCATTGGCCGTTGCATTCACGATTTTGCCATCCTTGAACTCCAGGCGGACATTCTCAAATGTAAACCCTTGATACGGAGTGGGTGTGTTGTATGTGATCACGCCGTTGACCGAATCGCGAACCGGTGCGGTAAACACCTCTCCATCCGGAATATTATATTCACCGTCGCATTTGACAGATCCGATTCCTTTTATGGAGAAATGGAGTTCAGTTCCGGGCCCTGCAATCTTTACACGATCCGTGTTGTCCATCAGTTCCTTCAACGGATCCATCGCCTTGGACATTTTTGCATAATCGAAAGTGCATACATCGAAATAAAAGTTTTCGAATGCTTCCGTGCTCATATTCGCGAGCTGGGCCATCGACGGATTCGGATAGCGAAGGACCACCCATTTCGTCTTTTTCACGCGGGTTGAACTATGTACCACATGACTGTAAAGTGAAGAGTACATCTTCGTTTTCTCATCGGGTACATCTGAGAGTTCAGAGATATTCTGCCCACCACGCACCCCTATATATGCTTGCATCTTTTCCATTTGAAACAGATCAAATTCTGCCCAGGTCTTGATTTGCTCTTCCGTTGCTTCCAGTAAAAGCTGGCGGATCACGGAGTGGTCACGCAGATTGACAAACGGGTGTCCCCCCGCTTTATGTACCGCTTTTACAAGCTCTTTCACGAGCGGTGTGTCAATCCCAAATGCCTCAATCAACACATTTTCGCCCTTTTGTACCCGTGTGGAGTAATTTACCAGCACATCAGCCAATTTTGTGAGCCGTGGATCGACCATTTCATTTAACCCCTCTTCGTTTGTTCTATGTAAACAATTTTCATTTTACCTTACGCTTCCGGTATATTCCAGCAGTAAGACCGGTTTGAAGGGGATATGTTTTGGATAATATTGCTTAATAAGGGATTCTAAAACCAATTGGAGAGATATAAAGTCGAGGAGGAAAACGCGCTTGTTTTTCACAGACAGCAGTTCGAAGGAAAATGGTGCAGCAGCCATTACGGACGAGATGCGTCTGACCCTTGCTTATGGGTTACATTACCGATTTAAAGACATTCCTTATGAATTTGAGGAATTTGCCGCGGGGGTTATGGAAAATTGTCTTGGAGGAAATGCCACGACTACTCAACGCTCAGGAGATTTTGGCGTTGACATCTTACACGATCGCGGAAGACACGGTTTATACCTGGGGCAGGTCAAATGCAAAGCCCCCGGAGAGAATGTTGATTACGAACCAATCTCCATTATTCACTCACAAATCATGAAACAAAGAGCTAAGGGCGGCTACGTGATTACCACCAGTAACTTCACAACGGGAGCCCAGCAATACGCAAACGAGATCAAGAGGGAAAATCAAATAGAGATTCACTTGATCAACGGGTATGAATTGGTGAGGTATTGGCTTGGGGAAAAAGAAAATTGGTTTGCATCGGAAAATACAGGCGGGTTGTTCACGTGGTTGCTGAAGGAAGTGACCGGATGGCCAAAATATTGAAACTTCCAAAAGGTTTTTTTGTTGGGAGTCAGGCAACCGAAACCGGCACCCTAAACCCGTTTTGTTACTGTTGAGTTGGGCAATAAAGTATCAACGTCAGTACGCAATTCTCCAATTTGTCGGCTGTGCGACTTAATACGCTTCTCCAACATGGCATGTTCTGTTTCAATTCGTGTAACAGTCTCTTTTACTTCCGCAACAGCCGTTTCAACCCGACCAAGTTTCGTATCTAATGTGTCGAATCGACTCTTGGTACTGGATTGAAAATCGTTTAACTTACCCTCAATTTTATCCAACCAACTTTCCATGCTATCCAACCTTTGATTTATGCGACTTTCCATAGCCTCCAGTAATGCTTTAATTTCTTCCATCCGGATCACTCTCCCATACCTATATTATAACAAAAAAGACCTCCTAAGACGGTTCGTTTTCCATTTACTCACCAAATCGATCATCGCTGTCTTACTGCTGAAGATACCGGCAGAACCTTCGAGTCTAAGATCCTTAACACCTTTCGGAAAATTATCATTAACTTCCAAGAGACTCCCAGACTCACCTTTGTTATGATTGTAATACAATTCCAGTGAAACTTTTTGATCTTTCACCCGTAATACTTGTTGTATCCGACAATGGGGAGGAACGAGAATGGCAAGATTAGAGTATCGCTTGCTTGATGAAGCTCGCGGGTTCCCTGTTCTGTACTACTATGACATGATTGATAAAGACGAGATTTCCTTGCGATTTGCTTGTGACTATTTCGTAAAAGACAAGATTGTCTTTGAAAAAGCGTCATGTGCCATCGAGCTGCCCAATTATGTAATTTACGTGAGACCGGACGAAGACGAACAGGTTGTGGATCCCGGTGTATTATCCGCTCCGCGTTGGGGAGGCATCCGGATGGAAGTACGGGAGTTCAGGGAAGGAACCAGCTTCTATCCTGTGATTCATACGTACGAATTTCGGGATGATGACGACGCCTTGCTGCATCTGCAAAGCGATTTTCTCTATCTGTACGGGAAAGAATGGTTGAAAACCTCAACTGAAGTGGATGAAGATCGTAAGGTATATGTAATCTATGCAAAACCGACAGCTTAGGAGGTGACCTCTATGTCAAACAAAACAAACCGCTTGGTGGGATTGTTCACTGCCGCCGCATTGTCCCTGACAGCCGGTTGTTCCTCAGCTCAACCCGCCGGCAATACAACCGTACAAGACGATGACTGCTTGGACGAAAATAATGACGGATATTGTGATGATGATGGAAGTCGCGTAGGAAGCTCCTATTTCTATAAAAATGGCAAGAAATACTTTAAAAAAATGCATTCCGGTGTGTCCACCTCATCCAGTGGAGTATCATCCGGTTCTTCCTATACGAATCCTTCGTCCTCGGGCTCATCGAACTCTGCCGGAATTCCAAATGGTACCCCGGCCTCCGGTTCAAAAGGCGGAATCGGAAGCTCCGGCGGATCCAGTACAAGCTAAATTATGGCTGCCTCCTACTCAAATCGGCGTGACCAAATTTATACTCCTATCCGGAACGAAGGTGTATTTACCTGGGATCATATGTACGGGGAAGAATATGCACTAGCGTCTCTCCACCTCATCACCGAAGAATTCCGTTTGGACATCGCCCGTGCCACCGAGCAGCTTGGGCGTGTGTTTACACGAGTGGTTTCCGTAATTCAACAAGCCGGCGATGAACTTCTGCTCGAATTGGGTATTCCTCAGGAAGCTTTAGGAGCAGTTCGCTTATCGGTCACCGATATTCCAACGGTGATTGGTCGTTTTGATTTTGCCCGTACGCCACACGGTCTCAAGATGCTTGAATTTAATAGTGATACACCAACAGGTATTGTGGAGGCTTTTCATGTAAACGGCCGGGTTTGTGACTTCTTTGGAGCGAGAGACCCAAACAACGGTATGAATCGCCATCTCCGGGAAGCTTTCGAAAAAATCATCAGGAAATACAAGGAACTCGGTTTTCAGACGGAGAAAATTGTTTTCAGTGCATTGGATTGGCATGAAGAAGACGCGGGAACCACCCGCTATCTGGCAGATCAGTCGGGCTTTCACGGACCGTTTATTCCTCTTGGCGATCTTCGGATGTATCAGGATCAATTACATGCTCTTGTACATGGTCAACATTATCCGATTGATGTTCTGTACCGCCTGCACGCACTCGAGAAACTGGCAGAAGAAAAAGACGTCGACGGATATCCTACAGGTGCTCATGTATTAGACCTGATCGCAAGACAAAAATTGGCGATCATTAACCCACCGTCTGCATTTATAGCACAAACCAAAGCTCTGCAAGCGCTGATCTGGAATTTGCACGAAGCGGGTGAGTTTTTCACGGAGCAAGAACATCAAATCATCGATGCTCACATGCTGCCCACTTATCTCGAAAACCGGTTTCTCGGGAATTCGCCTTATGTCAGCAAACCCATTTTTGGACGGGAAGGCGGCGGAGTTACCCTCCACCATCCAACCGGGGAGCCGATTGATCAGGATACGGAATCATTTTATTGGGAGCAGCCGATGATTTATCAGAAGTTTGTTGAGTTGGAAGAAATTGAAGTTGAAACTCTGCGGGGTCCATTTCCTGGCAAATTGCTCTGGGGTTCCTTTCTGATCGGCGGACACCCTTCCGCGATTGTCGCTCGAGCAGGCGGCCCCATCACCGGAAATATGTCCTACTTCTTGCCGGTTGGCATACAAATTTACGATCTGCCCCGCCACGACGGGTCCACTCTGAAAGGAGACTGAACTGATGTCCTCTCAATTGCCGAACATCTTAAATTTCCTGACTTATTTAGGTGTTACCCTGCCCATTTTGGCGTTTGGAATCTTTATATTTATGATCACCACCCCGTACAAAGAATATAAGTTGATTCGCGATGGTGCGGAGACAACCGATCCTCAGAAAATGGCCGCCGCCAAAGCTGCTGCCCACGATCTCGGGGGTAAAATCATCGGATTATCAATCGTTTTGGCCTCCGCAATTTTCCACTCGGTAAACCTGATGGATCTGGTAATCTGGGGAATTATCGGAACGGTATTCCAAGTTCTTGTGTTTTATTTGTTTGAACTTGCAACCCCGTTTCGCGTTGTTTCCGAAATCCCAAAAGGCAACGTGTCCGTTGGAATTTTCGCTTCCAGGCTAAGTATTTCCACAGGACTTTTAATGGCGGCTTTAATCAGTTATTAAGGCTGCCTTTCCACTTCCCTCCTGACATGTAACCTGCTGATGTTGGACAAACTTATGTTGAGGGAGGTGTTTTTATGTGGGAGATGGTCTCGAATCTGATCCCGGCAGCGAACCGAATGCTGCCTGGTCGTCGGAACCGCGGTCTGAATACAGCCACCGCCATGTTGATCGGTGCCGGAATCGGCATTGCAACCTGGGAGATGATGAGGCGAACTAACCCTGTGGGAAACATGATGAACCGGAAGATGAATAACATGGTGGACGACACCATGGATATGAACGTTCCAGGCATCGACAACAGCACGATGGCCAAGATGGCAGATGAAGTGATGGATGCCATCAAATAAAGCACGGGGTACGCCCCGTGCTTTTTTTAGTAGTGCTTTTTTATAAGTTGGTATTTAAAGTGATAGCTCCGTCTTCGGTACGAACCAGGACAGGATAGGTGCCTTTTCCCATTTTCTCTGTGACTTTTGATCCACTGGTGGAGGGAGAGGTCTTGGTGGGCCCTTTCACAAGTCCCCTGCTGGATTCCCCTACAAAATCAATGTCCGCTTGTTCGGGAACGCGAATGGACACCATCCCGCGGGCCGAATTTAACATCCAGGCGCCTCCAACTTCACTTTCGAGTGTTATACCGCCTGTACCGGATGTTAAGGTTACCGCTTTTTTCAGATGTGTTGCCTGAATGGGACCGTTTTCGATCCGTGCGTCCACATCCCCGGCAACTGAATCAAGTTCAATCCGCCCATTTTTTGAGATAATTCGCAGAGCACCTCCGATATGGGCGGCCCGGATTTGGCCAAACGTATTTTCAAGCACCGCATTTCCCGTGACTCTTGCAACCTCAAGGGTACCGGCTTTGGTCTTGATTTCAAGATCTCCTTCTATATTGCGGACTACGATTTCACCGTTATCATCTGCAATCGTAGTCTTCCCTTTGATCTTATCCACTTCCACTTTGCCCGATTCGGTACTCACTACCAAATCCCCGACATGCTCAAGAACGGAAACATTCCCCGTATGAGACAGGACTTGGAGCGCAAGCTTGGATGGAACCAGAACCTCCAGATCTACCCCTGTAATTTTCGAAGTCACAGCCAGTGAAGGGTCAACTTCTATACGGAAAGTCGATCCTTGAGCTATGCGCGGCGTCCCGTGCTTGGCTTCTTCACTTGCCTGCTGGGAATTGAGATTGCGGACATGCACTTTTGTCTTGATCACAATCTTTGGGTCGTTTGACTTGTTGACCTTAATTGTTCCTGTTCGGCTATAGATCTCGAGGCGCTGGACATCTTTGGCATCAAATGAGGCCTCTGGCAGCTCAATCGTCTTGTCAGACAATGCATCACGAACATTCAGGAGGCTCGATTGCACCATCCCCATACTTTGCTGGGAATACAGTGCGATCGAAAAGATACCAACGAGACACAGAAGTGCTATACTCCGGGCGTCGACTCGAATATCTTCATAGATCTTTTGTTTTTTAACACAATATAGACTCCACAAAAGTTCCGCTCCCAACCCTAAAATCACCACCGGCCAGAAAGGCAGGATCTGGGAAACAATGGCCAGATGTGCAACCTGGTCAATCAACAAGAGTGTTCCCAGAACTATCAGGGTGAGTGCACTTGTGAGAGTACCTACTTTTCGCATTTCTACAACTCCAATGGCACCCACCGAAGTGACGCGAATCCTTCGAAGAATCACCGAGTGCTTCGGCGGGGACCCAATAATAAAAGTTACACAAAAACCGGTTCTTTAAAATCAGACAGCTTTTTCAGAGATTCTTCCTCTACATCAGCATGCAGAGAATTCCCGTGGGAATCCATGGTCACAATCGCAGCGAATCCTTCTACCTGCAAATGCCACATTGCTTCCGGTATACCGAATTCTTCCAAGAAGTGAACACCCTCGACGTCTTTTACACATTTTGCATAATATTGGGCAGCTCCGCCAATCGCATTCAGGTAAACGGCACCATGTTCTTTCAGTCCGGCCAATGTCTTGGCTCCCATACCGCCTTTTCCGATAACAGCCCGGAGTCCAAATTTCTTAATAATATCCGCTTGGTAAGGCTCTTCCCGAATGGATGTCGTAGGCCCTGCTGCTTTAACATGCCATTTTCCATTCTCATCTTTGAGCATAACGGGACCGCAGTGATAGATGATACCGCCGTTTAAATCCACCGGAGAATCATGATCCATCATGTACTTATGGAATGCATCCCGACCAGTGTGCATCGCACCGTTGATAATCACCACATCTCCGACTTTGAGACTGCGAATTTGTTCTTCCGTAATTGGTGCCTGAAGAACCACTTGACGGCTCTCGTTGGAAGCGGCCACTTCTTCCACAACAGTCTCTTCAGCCAGATCCTCCTTATAGATCCAGTTCTCGATTGCCCCTGTAGTTGGGTTAATCACAACCCCTTGACGTCTGAACGCCCAACAGTTATACGCTACAGAAACAAAGAATGAGGCTGGAAGACGGTTCATAACACCTACTTTGCAGCCTAAAAGGGATACGTTTCCGCCAAATCCCATAGTTCCGATGGACAGCTTGTTTGCATTTTCCATCACGTATTCTTCCAGCTTGCGAAGATCCTCGTTAGGGTTTACATCATTCACTTTACGGAATAATTGTTCTTTCGCGAGTGCATATCCGGATGTACGGTCACCGCCAATGCCTACTCCGATAAAACCGGCAGAACAACCCTGTCCTTGAGCCTGATAAACAGCGTGCATAATGCATTTTCGAATACCGTCCAGATCCCGTCCGGCTTTTCCTAAACCTTCGAGTTCACAAGGCAAGGAGTATTGGATGTTTTTGTTCTCACAACCTCCGCCTTTAAGAATCAAACGCACATCAATGTAATCCTTTTCCCATTGTTCAAAATGAATTACAGGCGTACCCGGTCCCAGATTATCGCCAGAATTTTTGCCTGTTAACGAATCCACCGAGTTGGGACGCAGCTTCCCGAGCTTGGTCGCTTCCGCTATCGCTTGAAGAATTGCTTTTTTCATCTCGATTTGATTGGCTCCAACCGGACAGTGAATATGGAATGTCGGCATACCGGTATCCTGACAAATCGGGCCTTCCTCTTCCTCCGCCATTTTGATGTTTTTCGCAATGGTAGAAAGAGCCAGGGCAGACCGAGTCCCCATTTCCTCCCGCACGCGAGCAGCAGCAATCATTTGTCTGACATCGGTCGGCAAGTTCGTAGAAGTATCAATAATGAGCTTAAGCATGCTTTCTTTAAACTGTTCCATGTTCGACCCCACTCCCTGTTTATTTACCTAGCTTCTATTATAAAGATTCGCTAGAGTTGCATCAAAATTTATTCACCTCTACCAGTATAAAAGAAAAAGGACACCCGGGGTATCCTTTTTCAAAAGTTAGCAATCACTTCTAAACGATTTTGTGCCCGAATCCTCTTTTCCAGTCTTCAACAGGAACTTTATCAATGGCGCAAGGACGGGAAAAATAATAACCCTGCCCATATTCAATTCCCATCTCACGCAGTTTTTTCAAATCCTCCGGGGTTTCGATTCCTTCTGCAATCACCTGCATATTCAAATCATCACCGATTTTCTTAAAGTTTTCAATCATAATGATCTTTGTTCCGGTTTTGTGAAGATTGACTACAATTTCCATGCAAATCTTTACAAAATGAGGCTTCATGATCATCAATTCCACCATATTCGAATTGCCTTTTCCCAAATCATCCATGGCAATCGCAAAACCTTCCTTATCTGCAAACGAACGCCACGCAAAACCTGAAGGCATATGCTCGGTAACTTCCAAGACTACTTGGGCTTCTCCTATGGAATCCAATAATTTGACTGCCTGCTCCAGCGTTTCGATAGAGACATCCGCTTCCATATTGAAGAAGATCCCTTTTGGGATAAACGGCTTCAAAATCTCGACGCTTTGAATAAGCTTCTTGCAGGATAACAAGGTGAGTTGTTGCAGTACCCCGTACTGGCGGGCCAACCGAAACATCTCGTCAGGAAAGAGCACGCCTCCGGGAGCACGGCTTAATATTTCAACGGCCTCCACTTTGCCTGTGTGAAGATTTACGATAGGCTGAACAGCTAATTCAAGTGTTTCATTATACAACATAGCAAATAATAATGTCGGTTTTAAATCCTTCGGTATGGATTCCTGCTGCATGCCGCACCTCGCCTGCCGCTGCTTATTCAAAATCAAAAAGCCAATTCACAGAATTCCTATGAACTGGCCGGTTGCACTAGTTGCTCCAGATCACCCAAGTGCCCAAATACAAGTGATCATTCTTCGCTTGCCATATGATTGTATATACAGCCAGTTTATAGGATCAATTCGATTATTTCAAGATAATATGGTCATTCGATTGCAATTCAGGTATTGCTCCCCCTTACTCATTAGTTCGCTTATTGCTGATGATATTCCTGTCGGATTTCGACGAATTGTGCAAAACTCCTTGCGAGGTCACACAAAAAACCTCCGTGAATAATTTAAAGTAAGGTCCGGCCGTTAGCCAGAATTCTAATGAGAGTACCAAAGGATACGAGCGTTTAATCGCCTATGGAGTTAGTAGCCTAGTCCCCTTAAAACCCCGTTGAATATAATAAATCAAAAAATTTGCTGCTGTATGAAAGTCCATTTTGGCCAACGGGAAGGGGTGTAAAAGTTGAAAATTTTAATAGCCAGCTCTTTTCTCCTCCCCTCTGTCGGAGGGCTTTGGAACTATGTTGAACAGTTAACACGGGGGCTTAGACGTTCGGGGCACGAAGCAGATATTTTGGCGCGTGATCCACACTCTGAAAATTACTACATTCTAAATCAAGGGGATATCCTTGAAGCAACAATAGTAAGAGGTGTGGTTAGGCCGAAGATAACCAGCTTTTTTTTACGGCAGATATCTGACATGGATCCGTGGATCAACGAAAGAGAGATCGAACGTTACAGTTTGGAACTGGCTTCAAGTTATTTTAATTTGCGCAAATATGACTTAATTCATACACAAGATATAATCGCCACGACAGCTCTATCCCGAGTAAAACCGGGGAACACACCGCTAATCGCCACTATACATGGATGTCTGCTGGATGAATACATGGATAAACACATGATACGGGGCAAAAATACGTTGTCCTACCATTACGGTATTGCTCAAGAATATTACGGTATCACATCCAGTAATATTACCATTGTGCCTTCAGTTTGGTTCAAAAATTATTTAAAAAGAAAGTTCGGTATTCCCGATCATCATTTGACAGTAGTCTATAATGGCATGGATACGGAATTGTTTCGAAACAGAATGAAAAATACGGAGAGCATGTTGAATCCCCCGGACAAATATATCATTGCTTGCACTGCCAGACTGTCCCCCGAAAAGGGTCATATTTACTTGTTGGAGGCACTTGGGAAACTTAAAAAAGAAAGAAATGATTGGGTGTGCTGGTTAATAGGTGACGGACCGTTACGGACCGAGTTGGAGGAATTAAGCCGACATCTAAAGATTTCTGACAATGTAATCTTTCTTGGAAATCGGGACGATGTTCCCTCTTTATTGAATGAGGCCGATATTTTCGTTCTGTCAAGTCTGCAGGAAAGTTTAAGTTATGCGGTTATTGAGGCTCAAATTGCCGGTAAACCCATTCTTGCAACGGAAGCCGGAGGAATAACCGAAGTGGTTGCCCATGGCAAAACGGGTTTGCTCTCTCCTGTTGGACAAAGCGAACCCTTATACCGAAATCTGATTAAGGTACTTGATGATGAACTGCTGCGTAAGACTCTTGCAAAAAATGCAAAACTGTTTGGAGAGAAACAATGGTCTTTAACAAAAATGATTGAAAACACATTGAATATCTACAACAAATTTTACAAACTATCGTCAGCTCCTCTGCAAAAGGAGGAAGCTTGACATGAAAATATTGTTGGCGACCTATTGGACTCTTCCTCATACAGGTGGCTTATCCGGATACGTATATCAGCTTAAGGAAGAATTGGAACGTTTGGGGCATGAAGTGGACGTATTCGGGCATCATCCAAGTTATCTGCACTATCACATGCCAAATCTGAATCGATTTATCGAAAAACAACAAATTTGGGATGTAGTCTCTGAAAAAATGGGCAATTTTCACAATCAGTATTATCCGGAACTTGATCCCTGGATTAAGCAAATGGAAATGGAACGCTACAGCTTTGAACTTGCTGCCGCTTTTTGCAAGCTGCACAATTATGATCTCATTCATACCCAGGATATTGTTGCCACATTAGCTCTGTCACGTGTCAAACCAAAACATATTCCTCTGGTTGCTACTATTCATGGGTGTTTTACAAAAGAATTTCTCTTATACGGAATGATCAAACAAGTAGGCGATATAACTTGGCAGTACAGTATTTTGCAGGAATATTTGGGCACAAGGTCGAGTCGCATTGCCATCGTACCTTCAAACTGGCTTAAAAATCAGTTGGTTTCAGACTGCGGCCTATCGTCTGACCACCTGATTGTGATTCCATATGGCATCAACATACACTCTTTTAAAAAAAAGATGGAGAAATCTGCAGACATACAGACAGGTTCAAAAAAGAAAATCATTGCTTGTGTTGCCCGACTTTCCCCTGTCAAAGGACACACAGATCTGTTGAATGCCCTGGCAAGATTGAAGGTTGAGGAAAATGAATGGGTTTGTTGGTTGATAGGGGATGGTCCGTCACGAAGTGAATTGGAATTACAGAGAAACACCTTGAAACTAAATGATCATGTGCTTTTTCTTGGAGACCGAAATGATGTTCCCGCGTTGTTAAAACAAGCCGATATCTTTGTTCTTCCCAGCATACAGGATAATCTTCCTTATGCAGTCATGGAGGCCCAAGTCTCCGGAACACCGGTTATAGTTACGGATGCTGGCGGCATCCCTGAAATGGTCCTGCATGAAAAAACTGGTCTAATCTCCTCTGCAGGACAGAGTGACTCAATCTATATAAATCTAAAAAGACTTCTGAATGATGCTTCCCTCCGCGAAATTCTGGCGAAGACCGCAAAAGAATGCGGAGAGATCCAGTGGTCTTTAGATACTATGATGAAAAGAACTCTGACGGTTTATGGAAAAACAATTGAACACACCAAGGGGGAAAATGCTTTGTCAGATTCTAGTAACCAAGAACGCAAGGAATCCCGGGACACTGACAATAAGGATGGTAAATTTTCTATCGATTCCCTGTTTTCATTTCAAGCGGTTGAGACCTCACAAGTTCCAGTTGATTCCGAGGTTTGGGGAAAAATACTCTCTGCTTTACCTGAAGAGTATAGTATCCCTGATCCAAGGTTTATCGACATGATAAAACAGCACCCAATTAAAAATTACGATCGTATCAGCTGATTGCACTGCCGGTTGCTCAAATTTTTGAGCGACTTTTCCTTTGAGACGAAAAGAATTCATGTATCCTTGATTCAGTTAGTTTTTGCTATCATATCTCACTGTTATGTTATGAAATAGTTCGATAATTGTTCTAGACTATGGCCGACATGCCACCAGTCCGTCTATGTAAGATATCTTATGCAACCAATCGGCTCACTGTTAACTCTCCCCTTTGGAACCTTAGGCAATGGAATGGAATAAAAATAATGGGAGAAGCGAGTGGCTGCTATCTTACTTAAGAAGGGTGCGGGGGGAATGGTCCTCGATTTTGACAGAGGGATACGAGGGGCGGAAAAGATTGAGCCAATCCAAAAGATAAACCGTGATTTACTTGATGCCGCACAGACCCTGACACCAAGTGATCTGAGATATTTAGTGGATAGCTATTATCAGATTCAGGAACATCGAAAACGGGCAGCAAATCAAGTGCGCGAAATTGTTAAATCCGGAAAGTCTAACCCTGTAATCGAATGGATGTTCAAAAATATGAAGGATTTAGAGAACAATATCAGAAAGATGCTGGATGTCTATACGAATGCAGACGCAGTTGGACGTTGGAGCAAATCAATAACAGGAATTGGGCCTGTAATCGCTGCCGGACTCCTTGCTCATATCGACATCGAAAAAGCACCCACGGTGGGCCATATTTGGCGATTTGCCGGTCTTGATCCGACAACGGAGTGGAAGGCGGGTCATAAGCGTCCTTGGAATGCGAAGTTAAAGAGACTCTCGTGGATCATTGGCCAGAGTTTCGTGAAGGTGAGCAATAACCCAAAAGACATTTATGGACATCTCTATAAAAAACGGAAACTGTATGAACAGCAGAAAAATGAAGCAGGAGACTACGCAGAATTAGCTAAACAGAAGCTAAAAAAATTCAATATCCGTAACGATACGGAAGCGTTCAAGTGGTATTCCAAAGGCAGGCTGCCACCTGCCCATATTGACCAGCGGGCACAGAGATGGGCTGTCAAACTTTTCTTGTCGCATTGGCATGAATATGCTTACAAACATCGTTATGGTGAACAACCACCAAAACCGTATGCGATTGAACACCTAGGACATGTACATCTGATTGCGCCTCCCAATTATTTTCCTGAGTGAAAGATTAATGAGCCAGGAACCATGAGAGAACCAAAGAGTGTGAGCGAGCCAATGTTTCATGAGAGAACCAAAGGGTATGAGCGCATCAATCATTCAGACCATTCGTTCTGGCATCCCCGGCTGATAACCGGGGCTTTTTAGTTCCCCTCATCCGCCAAACGATTGATTACTCATACGGAATTTGGACAGATTATAAAAAAATCACAGTTCAGATTGAAGGTAAAAGAAGTGAAATGTCGACTCAAATTGATCCTAAAGGAAAGAAAAATAAAACAAAAGGATTTCGCTAAGGAACTTGGCTTGGGAGAAGCACATCTGAGCCGGATAGCGACTGGTTCCGTTATCCCGACTCTTGACGTAGCCTTTCGAATAGCTAAAGTCCTGCAGCTGAGAATCGAAGATATCTGGCAGCCATAATCGGCTGCCTTTTCATTTTCTTTCCTTCTACGTGGCCCTCAAAAAAATTGATTGGACAAGCAAGTTTGCATTTATTGGAAATATACTTTCTATACGTCAATATAATATCTATACGTATAGAATACTTAAATAAGGTGAGTGAAGAATTGAAAACAAAAACTTTGAAATCACTTCAGAACCTTGTTGAAAGTGCTATCGAACTTCAAGAAAACTGGGACGAATCATTAGAATTTGATTATCCCTTTTCGCAACCGTTTGATGACCTCGTTGACGACCTAATGTATTGGCTTGTTGCGGTGAAATTAAGAAACAAAAATCCAACTGACTGACTGAAATCCCTTAATGGTCCGGTTGAGACATTTTCTCGCTTTTATAACATCTTCGTCACTTGACGCACGCTGGCCGAGTGGTGTCTATTCTCTTCTCAGTGTCAGTATTATTTGTCTTTCCTAACGAGTAATGTACAGCACTCCACATGAGCAGTCTGGGGGAACAGATCGACCGGCTGTATATTTTCAATTTCGTATTTCTCCAGTAGAATGTTACAGTCTTTGGCCAGTGTAGAAGGATTGCAAGAAACATACACAATGCGTGCGGGACTTGCTTTGAGCATGGCTCGCAGCAGTGACTGATCGCAGCCGGTTCTCGGAGGGTCCACTACGACCACATCCGGGCGAAACCCTTTTTTCAGACGATCGACCAGAATCTTCTCCGCAAGGCCTACCTCAAAGCGGGCATTCCGGATTCCGGATCGCACCGCATTTTCCCGTGCATCCTCAATTGCTTCCGGAATCACATCAATTCCTAACACTTCCTTTGCTTTGGGAGCCAGCCATAAACCAATCGTTCCCACTCCACAATATGCATCGACCACCGTTTCCTCACCTGTCAAAGAGGCTGCTTCCGCCACCAGATTATACAGTTTCGCCGTTTGTTCCGGATTCAATTGAAAAAACGCCCGCGGCGACAATGCAAACCTGACTTCACCCAGCCGCTCCTCAATTCTTTCCTTTCCCCAAAGGAGAATCGTTTTGTCCCCGAAAATAAGTGATGTCTTAGCAGGATTGATATTTTGCATAATGCTTGTCAGGTACGGCAGACGGTCACGAAGTCTTTCAACCAATTCCTTCTTCTTGGGCAGTTCCTCAGTTCTGGTGACCAGAGTAAGCTGCACTTCTCCTGTCTCGAACCCTATTCTTGGCACTATGGTACGAACAATACCGGAATGCTTTTTTTCGTGATAAATGGGAATCTTCAATTCCTCCAATGTATCGCGAACTACCCGCATAATCTCATTCGTGGTAGGATGCTGAATTGCGCAAGCAGATGTATCGACCAACTTGTGGGATCCTGGTGCATAGAGTCCCGCCAATACTTTTCCTCCAACAAGCGCAACCGGTAATTGAGCTTTATTTCGATACTCCCAAGGATGATCCATCCCAATCGTGGGTTGAATCGGAAGGTCGCTTCGCCCGGTATAACGGGCAAATGACTCTCTCACCAATTCTCGTTTCCATTCCAACTGTGCTTGATAATCCAAATGCTGAAGCGAACACCCCCCGCAATGTTCGTAAACAGGACAAGGCGGTTTTACTCGCTGCTCGGACTCCTTCACGATTCGAAGAAGTTTCGCTCGAGCGAACTTTGGTTCTACGTGGGTGATTCTGGCGGTCACTTTTTCCCCAGGTAACGCACCATCGACAAAAACGACCTGTCGCTCTACATAACCGATTCCCTCTCCATTGATCCCTAATCGGTTCACGTCCATCGTTACTACTTGACCCACCTGAAGGCGAATGGTCGAGGGAACTGATGTTTTGTTTTGAGGTTGTTTAGTCATGCGTTGTTTCGGCATTATACTCGTCCTTTCCAAAGTCCCCCTTATTATACCAATTTCTTGCCATGCATGAAAAAACAGAGCATAAAAAAGGCTTCGACCGGAGCAAAGCTCGTGCCAAAGCCAGACCGCCCCCCCAGAGGAAGCCTTAAGCGGATACGACTTTTTTTATCGCGTTCGTATCGAAGCCGTCAGACCGAACCATTGATTTTACTCCTGTCAGTTCCTCTGCAATTTCTGCAACCATTCGAGTCGTGGAAACCAGCTTGGTCTCTAATTTTTCAATATACAGATCGAAATGATGGATCCGATGTTCTAAGTTATCAAGACGCTGTTCAAGCTCGTCCATTTGTTTTTCCAAGGTGTCAAATCGTGTATGAACTTGATCAAATCCGCTGCTCATCTCATTTAGAATCGTCGAAAGGGTTTCTTCCAAGGAAATACCTCCTTGATTTATAGAGTTTATTTGCTCGACAAGAAAGTCTTTCAAATTGAGGAGCCCCCGTAACGTACAGGGGGCAATCAGGGTACATTACGGGGTTTTAGGAAGATCTGTTACGGAGCGAAAGGTGAAGGGAATTGTGCGATCGGTGAAGGGGATCCGCACAAGTACGGTAATTTGGGATTCGATCGCCGGGGAGTGAAGTATTCTACGGCCTCCAGATAGAGTAACCGGAACTTCATTGCTTCGGTAAATTCGAAATGTATCAATATGGAGCTGTTGGATCGGACTATTCGATTGGGGCCGCATGATCCGCTCATCCACTTCGAGTTGTCTGGCAAGCATGAGTTCAAATGTTTTTCTTGCTTCAACCTCTTCTAATGCAATCGATGCAGTATTCGCCAGATTCTCGATGTTCAAATTCGGGTAACATGCGAAATTGCTCATATCGAGTTTTGTTTGGATATCTTCTTGCAAAACTCCGATCCAATAGCGGGAAATGAGATATAGAACCAGTAACAGGGATAATAAACTTACGGTGACATATATGGCAGGTACGGCGTAAGCCCCGCGTTCTTCCTCTAGAAGTCTCCGGATCACGTTTCTCACCTCGGGTTCTTCAAACTGATAGAACTGCGGACTCCGCCTAATGGAATCTCAACCTTCAAGGGGAGAATCTTCGTATTTAAAAATTCATACCGATACATCAAGCGTAACTGAAGATCCCCCCGAAATGAGACAGGTGCTGGCGTACCGATGATTTGAGTTCGCTGGAGTCCCCATCGGCTCAGATCTTGTGAAATTGTGTTCTGAATCTCGGGAGTCATGCCACCGGCCATCTCCATCAATAAGATCCCTCGGCGTGCCACTTCGGAAAGCACTTGCTGGGTCAAAAACATCTGATACCCTAAATAGATGGTATAAACAACACATAGGGTCACAAGCAATAGAAGATTTACCCCAATGACCCCGTATAGAGCGTAAACGCTTCCGGCAGTTGCGACCTTTCTCATCTCCGCCAAACGAAACCGATCCCTGGCTTGATCCGACAAACGATCCAAATCTTGTACAAATGAACCTCCGCTGTAATGCTCTTGTACAACGGAATCCAACAGATGCCATACTATTGGGTTCCGAAGTGCGGACATGGACGTATGGTCGACCGCATACTGCAGGGCAAATCGCTCATTTCCGTTCGTAGCCAAGAAGGCATTTCGAATCAAACCGAGAAAGTAAGGCAGTTCCATATCGATCTCTTGGTTTTCCTTCACACTTCTGCTCCAGACGAACTGAACAATCAGTCCGAGGTGAATCAGCCCCGTGAGTCCCCCTAAAACCCAGTGACCAAACAGTCGGGAGGCGATGGCCGCGACCAGCACAACTGTGCACAAGGATAGTGAGACAAATGTTTCGATCGTGACTGGGATTCTTGCTGAATAATAATAGGCGGGAAACTGATTCGACCTTCGATCCACCGGTTCTGGATGTGCGACTTTGTTGCCAATCCATTTGATAACGAGATAAAGAGTGAAGCTAACAAGCAACCATTGAATCATTTGAAACGCAGCATTCATGTCCTTAGCTCCTCCAAAAAATTCGGGAGAACGACACCGTGCCACCTGCACCTGTCATAGAACCTCTGACTGGGACGATGCAACTGCCATGAACCTTTCACAGTATCCCTTGTTTCCTCTTCTACGTTGAAAGTGCAAACAGGATGGGGGATTTCCTTTTTCTTCCTGTAACCCCAACCCAGAACTTCATAGATCGCCATAATTTTCCGTTTTCGCATAGAAATAAAGAGATGGATCCACTCCGAAAAAAGTTCCCTCAGCTCGGTCAAGGAATACCGTGATTCTGCCTCCATCGCAAGGTCCGCATACCTGTTTACAGCATCCATGCAGTTGTTGGCGTGCATGGTAAACTGTCCGCCATCATGGCCTATGCCAAACAACTTCAGCAATGTTAACGCGACACCGTCCCTGATTTCTCCAACAAGTGGAATATCGCCGGATTCGCGGAGCAAATTTCTGGCCAGCATGTCCATGGTAATCGCATTTCCCCCTTCTCCCGTTTCGGGACGGGTTAAGTGGGAGAGATGATTTTTTCTTCGAATATTCAACTCCGATGTATCCTCAAAACTGACGGTCTGAAATTCTTCCGGTATCCGCTCGGCGAAAGCGGAAAATGTCGTGGTTTTTCCGGAACCCGCGGGTCCAATCCACCCAATATTGTGCAGGGACTGCACATAACATTGAATGAGTTGTTCAATTCTTTCGTCAAACGAGCCCATTTCTCGAAGATCTTCTACGGAGAACTTTTCCTCCCTGTGTTTTCGAATGGTCAGTGCAGGCCCGTCCAGGTTGATATCCGAGATTGAAGCATTTAAACGCAGTTTCCAGGTTTGATCCGCGGCATCTGCAAATGGGTGCTGATAGTTTAGTTTGCTTCCGAGCACTCCAAATCTCTGCATTATATAGTGGAGCAGTTCCTGATTCGACTCAAAAGCGATCCCGGCTACTCGCTCCCACTTGCCTCTTCTCTTTAAATGAATCCGCTTATGGCCTCGAACCGTGATATCCGAAATTGACGGATCCAGAATAAACGGATGCAGAATTCCATAACCGATAAAAGCGTCACAATAGGATTCAATTAACAGATCCCGGCGAATATCAGGCAGATACAGCTTATGTTCATCGACGATTTGAGCTACCCGCTGTCGAAGCAAAGGTGTTTTTTCTTTCTTTCTCTCGATTCCCCCGGTATAGTTGGATAACTCCATTAACACGATTTTGACATACTCCGAGAAGCGTCCCTGGTACGATCCGATTGAGCAGTATATAATTCCTGTTTCAATTCGCGAAGATGAACACGGACAAGCTGTTTCATATGCCTCCATCCTCCCGAGCAAATTGGTGAACCACTCCTCGAAAGGTACGAAACATTTTTCGTGAAGAGGAATATTTTCCAAGCACCAGCGGTGTACCTTTGGAAGCAGAACGCAAATAATCTTTGTCATAGGGGATGGTCGCAATGACCTTTCGCCTCACGCAGAGTTCAATATCTTCTTCCGAAACGGTCCCCCCTTCTCCCGCCCTATTCAAAATCGGATCGAATTTCAACGAGTTCATCTGATAACTTTCCTGAAGAAGATCGAGATAGACTTTCGAATGAGAGAGGGTGGAGGACGCCGTAGTAAATGGTGTGACAATGCGGTGAGAGGCAAGCAGGACACTTAAACCGGCAGGACTTGTAATGTCAGAATTCATATCGACTATTACAAAATCGGCAAATTGTGATAGAATGCGGATCAGATCCCTGAAGAACACGGGGAATAGTCACTTTGTTCAATCACATCTTCACTTCCAACCAATACCCGGATGTTTTCATACGGAAGAAGAATCTTGCCCAGTGTATTTGAAGTTAATCGGTTCTCGGCCCATAACTCAAGTGCGGTCGACAGGGTATATCCCTTCTGATATCCTAGTCCCAGATGCTGTGCTATATCGGGATTGCAAAGATTGGCATCCAGCAGAGTCACCCGAAAGGAAGTTCCTGCAGCCAAGGCCAGATTTTTTGCAACCTCTGTTTTCCCAACCCCTCCGCTTGGAGACCAGACTGCAAGAATCTTTTTAAGAAAATCAGGTCTGATAAGCAAGCGTTCTCGAACTGCAGCCAAATCCCCGCCATATACGATAATTTCCGTCTCAGGCACCAGCTCATAGATTCGTTTTTCGAGTTCCCCAATTGTCAATTCCCCAGGTAATCCTTCACTGATGACAACTGCATCCGGACGGATTTTGGGTAAAAAATAAGGCTCAGTTTAAATTTACTGTTGCTTAACCAGCCATTCTCTGGAGTTGGGCATCACAATGCACCGAA
>NZ_JBHSHC010000119.1:0-113980 GCF_042652925.1 Effusibacillus consociatus | reverse complement strand
GATTATCGGTCAGGGTGGGGGAAGTTTCAATGAGCGGTGTGGCGTATTTTTAGGTTACCGTATACAGTCGAACACTTTCTTCTTCTGACATACCCTGACGCTGAAATTCTTTTGCCGAATCAATCAGATGATTTTTCATTTCTGTTTTTAACTCGGTAATTTCCTTGGAATTCCCAAAGTTTTTGTAGCCCTTCAGAATCTCTTTGTTAATTTGCACCTTGCACCACCAACCTGTTAAGGAAAGGTTAATACATAATAATGCAAGGTATAATGTATTATTTTTAGGAAAGCCTATCGTGGATAGGCTTTCCTAATTACCCAGCAAACAGAGAAAGATTAACGGTAGTGATATCCTGTTCCGTCTGCTTTACCGTAATTACTGTTTTGTTCAAGTCGGATATAATACTGATTAGTGTTCGAAGGAAGCGAAACGTAACGTCCGTACACCGGATTACCAGAAGTAACCGTTACGGTGTCAATTGCCGAGTCAGGCCAATATTCAATCACTTTCATGACCTTTGCGTTCATTCCTGTACCAGACCCCGTGGATACAGATGCATCTTCATAAACATATCCCGGTCCGTAATAGTACGGACTTCCTTCAGCAGAGCTTTGATAGGTATAGAGATTAGCCGACGAAACAATAGCAGCCGATGCCACCCCAACAAGTGATGCCACCCCCAAAGCTGTACCGAGAGCGATTTTCCAAAACTTTTTCATACTACCCCACTCCTTTACAATTTTTTGGCGCGACAACTACTATATTCTATATAAACCTTATTTTACCTGTTAAATTATGTTAATTCACAAAAAGTTCACAAATAAATCCAATTAATCAATTTGTATAAAAATGGAAATAGGAGATGGCGAGATAACATGACATGGATTTTACCTTGTGTCCAGAAAGATACAACTTACTGAACATCCTAAATCGAGAAGGGAGATTAACGAAATCTCTCTTTTTTAATGTCCAAAAACAGTGTAAAGTTATGTATGTTCAGAATGATATTTTAATTTAAGTTACCTTACACGAAGTAGAAGGGCTGATAGAGATGAAAGTAGGTTATGCTCGTGTTTCCACTGTAGACCAAAACCTAGATCTCCAACTCGATGCGCTAAGAGCGCATGGATGCGAACAGATCTTCCAGGATAAAGTCAGTGGAGTCTCAGACAAACGGAAAGGACTGGATGAGGCTCTTCAATATTTACGTTCCGGCGACACGTTGGTTGTTTGGCGATTGGATCGGTTAGGTCGCACGATGCGTCACCTGATCCAAGTGGTTAACGATTTGAATGAACGAGGCATCAGCTTCCATAGCCTTCAGGAAGGTATTACGATGGATCGCTCCAACGCAACAGGACAATTGATGTTCCATTTGTTTGCTTCCTTTGCTGAGTTTGAGCGGAATCTGATTCGTGAACGAACTGAGGCAGGACGAGCGGCAGCTCGTGCCAGAGGGCGGTTAGGTGGCCGTCCAGAAAAGTTCGGCAAGAAGGAAGAAGAGATGATTAAAACTCTTTCGGCCAGTGGCACTCCCATCAAAGATATTGCGGAAATGATGGGCATTTCTCGTACCACTGTATATCGCTACTTACATAAATAGAGGGGGGTTGTTATGGCATCAATTGAGAGAACAGCATATCCCAGATTCAAACGAATCTTGAGCGAAAAAGAGTTGAACACGGTTTATTCACCGACAACTGAGGAAATGCAGTTTGTTCATACCATTGCGCGTGGCCCCATACACCTGTTAAATGCCATGATCCTACTTAAAACATCCCAACGGCTAGGCTACTTCCCTAAACTAGAAGAGGTTCCACCTATGGTGGTGGACCATATCCGAAGAAAGATGAACCTTCCATCTGATGTCTCTCCCGGATATGACAAACCCCGAACCCGGTATGAACACCAAGCTCACATTCGGACCTTCCGCAAAATCATTCCCTATGGGAAGGAAGCTCAACGAATCGTCCTAGAGGCAGTTCAAAAAGCAGCTGAAGTGATGGATCACCCAGCTGACCTGATCAACGTGGCGATTGCGAAATTGATTCATCAGTGTTATGAACTCCCGGCGTTTAGCACACTCGATCGGTTAGCTGGACATATTCGAACCATGGTGAATCAGCGATTCTTTCAACAGGTGACGAATCGGCTAACGATGCAAGAGATTAAACGGCTTGACGGGTTGTTAGAAAGAGGAATCGATCAACATTTTAGCGATTACAACCGGTTAAAACAGTTGCCAAAACAAGCGAGGCTTTCAGAAATAAAAGAACAGTTGGACCATCTTGTCTGGCTGTCTTCCTTCGGTGATGTTGGACGCTATTTAGAGGGAATTCCTCCGGCCAAAGTGAAACATTTTGCTGCTCAAGCCAACGTTTTAGACGCAAGGGAGCTAAAAGATTTCTCTCCTTCCAAGCGCTATACACTGCTGCTTTGATGATTTACCGTGTACAAGTAAATACACGTGACAATCTCGGGACATTGTTCATCAAGAGAATGGGGAGCCTGCACAATTCCGGAAAGGAGGAACTGGAACGAGTACGGGAAAAACATCGGGAGAAGACCGAAAACCTGGTTTCGGCTTTCACGGAGGTATTGCAAGTCTTGCAGGACGACCCCCAAGATGATCAAGCCGGCCGTTTGGTTAAAGAGGCTCTGGCTTCCCATGGGAGTATTCCTGCACTTCTTGATGACTGCGAAGCTGTGGCTTCCTACAACGGGAATAACTACTTCCCGCTGATTGTAAAGTTTTTCCGGAGCCATAGACCCGTATTGTTCCGGCTTCTTGACTCTCTCCAGATGGAGTCCACCAGCCAAGATCCAAGATTAATGAAGGCTTTAGATTTCGTCATGGAACACCGGCATCGCCGCGCCGATTGGCTTCCGGACGAGGTAGATCTCTCGTTTGCTTCTGAACTGTGGCAACGGACCATCCGGGTACGCAAGCACACAGGCTGGCAGGTCGCTCGTCGGCATCTGGAAGTGTGCGTGTTTTCATATTTGGCGGCAGAACTCAAGTCCGGAGATGTTTGTGTGAAGGGGTCGGATACTTATGCCGACTATCGGGAACAATTGTTGACCTGGGAAGAATATGGCCGATGCTGGCCGACTTTTGTAACGAAATGGACTTTGCCGACAATGCAGAAGAATTTGTGAATCAATTGAGAAATTTGATGATAGAAACGTGCCACTCAATTGACCAGGTCTATCCGGATTGTGAGCAGATCGTGGAGATCAACGAGGAAGGAGAACCGGTTTTAAAACGACCGAAACGTCAGGAACCCAGCCCTCCACTCAAGCACTTAGAAACCTTAATCCATCAGCGTATGCCGGAACGCAACATCATCGACATACTTTGTAACGTGGAGCATTGGATCAACTGGACTCGGCATTTTGGTCCGCTTTCCGGCTCCGATCCCAAACTGGAGCATCCCCAAGAACGATACATTCTTAACACCTTTGCTTACGGATGTAACCTGGGTCCCGCCCAGGCCGCACGCCATATGCGGGGATTAGCGACTCCGCGAACTCTCTCATTTGTAAATCAGCGCCATTTCACAGCAAAGAAACTAGACGAAGCTATCAAAGATATTATCAATCAATACTACCAGTTTGATCTTCCTAAGCTATGGGGAAGCGGAAAAACGGCCGCTGCCGACGGGACTCAATACGACATTTACGAGGAAAATCTGCTGGCCGAATACCACATTCGCTACGGTGGATATGGGGGAATTGCTTACCACCATGTCGCGGATAACTACATTGCCCTGTTCAGTCACTTTATACCTTGTGGTGTATGGGAAGCGGTATATATCATCGAAGGACTTTTAAGAAATAAGTCCGATATTCAGCCGGACACCGTACACGCAGATACTCAAGGGCAATCCACGCCGGTTTTCGCCCTAGCATATTTGCTCGGGATTAAATTAATGCCGCGGATACGAAACTTGAAAAAACTCGAGTTTTACCGGCCCACTAAAGATATCGTTTATAAGCACATTGACAGTTTATTCAGCGACACGATCAACTGGCAGTTGATAAAAACGCACTGGAAGGACCTGCTTAGAGTCGTACTCTCGATCAAGGCCGGCAAGATATCCTCCGCCGTTCTCCTTCGTAAATTGGGCACCTATAGCCGTAAGAATCGGTTATACCAAGCTTTCCGAGAACTTGGTCGGGTGGTCCGTACCATCTATCTACTACAGTACATTTCGGATATGGAACTGCGACAGCAAATCACAGCGACAACCAATAAAGCCGAAGCCTATAATGGGTTTGCGAAGTGGCTTTTCTTTGGCGGGGAAGGGACTATTTCTGACAATGATCCGAAGGAACAGGAAAAAGTGATCAAATATAACGATCTGGTTGCAAATGCCGTCATTTTTCAGAATGTCGTGGATCTTACCGCGATTCTACGTGAACTGTCCCGGCAAGGTTATGGAATAGACAGTAAGGATATTGCGGATTTAAGCCCTTATATGACCAGTCACATCAAGCGGTTTGGTGATTATGTAATTGATTTGAATACCGTTCCACAACCATTAGACTGTGAACTCATATTAACATAACCGTGGGGTTGGATTTATTATCCAGCCCTAACTGTATATTTTACACGTATCTCGGACGTACCCCAATCGGAGTTCATCGCAAAAATCTGCCGTTGTTGAACAACCTCGACATGGTTGGCTGTTTCTGAAGTATCAGACGAGCCAGCAAAGCTGTAGGTGATCCAACTGATCAAAGCAACCGCTCCCGTCGCAATTGCCCCCCATTTCCAACTCCGTTTGCTTTGATTCTCCGCTTCCACCGGGCCAGGGCGATCACTTGCCGCTGAAGAAATATCGGACAGCAATTGTTTCCGAAGCTTTGCGCGCAGCAGTTCGTTCGTTTGAATGGATTCTCGCAAAGAAGACAAATCTTGTACCAATTGCGGGGGAAGCATCTCGTTGCGGTCCCACAGTTCGTTATTCATCGCGTTCCCTCCTTTCAGCCTCTTCATAGATGCCTCGAAGTTTTCGAATCGCCCTGTACAAAAGAGTTTTCACCGCACCCTCGGTTTTATCGAGAACATCTGCAATCTCGCTGATCTTCAATTCGGCTATGTATTTCAGACTTACCACATCCCGATACTCATCGGGTAATTGTGCCAGCATTTCATGCAGTGTTCTTGTATTTTCCTGAATCATGACCTCTTCTTCCGTTTGCCAGCTGTCATCCGAGATTTCCGCGTGGAGTTCCTGATCGACGGTTAAAGAACGGCCTCTTTTTCGGAGATAGTCAACATAGGCATTTTGGGCCACCCGGAAAATCCAGGGGCCGAAATGTTCAGAAATCCCGTCTCGTTTACAAGCTTCATAGGCTTTCGTAAAAACCACCGCGGTGACATCGTCCGCGTCCCACAGGTTGCCGATCCGGTAGCGCAAATACCGGTTGACCTTATCAAAATACTGATCGTATAAAGACGTAAACAGTTCCGACGGATCCTGAGGGGTCTCCTTTGCGTTGCCCATTTCCTCTTTTTTTCGCGCGAATCCCCACCCGCGTTTTTTTCCTCCGGAGAACAACCGGATCCCTCCTCTCCACCTTCATCCTGTAATACGCCTGTCAGCGAAAATAGTCACACTAGATTCGAAAAAATTTTTGATCCACCCGGAAATCCTTACCCTAACGCACAAAAAGGGTGCTCGGCTGCACCCTTCTATGATATAGTGAAATTGGAAAATTGAATCACCAAAAATTGAGTCGTGAGGTGAAACAAATGAACGAAATCAAGACTATGTTGAGTACCATTCTGGAGAACCAAAAGATCACAAATGCAAAAATTGAGGCTCTAACCATGGATGTTCGCCAGTTACAGGGAGACGTCACAGTCCTCAAAGAAGATGGTTCCGTCCTCAAAGAGAATGTTGCGGAAATCAAAACGCTGTTAAATGAGGTGTCTCAATCCGCAGAATTTCTCGTCCACAAGACCGGCGAACATGAAAAAGAAATTTTCGTACTGAAGCGTAAGCAGAAGGCTTAAACATCACTTGAGTCCCATTCACATTTTACTTCAAACACTTCCTCAAACGCTTGGACCCACCCTTGTTTTACTTCACCCATGGCAATCTCTCGGTCTAGCAATTTCTTCATCGAAGTTACACCCTTATCCACGATTCCGCAAGGAATAATGTTGGCAAAGTGGCTCAGGTTCGGCTGTACATTTAAGGCAAATCCGTGTGACGTAATAAAACTTTTGCCATGCCTGTCCCGTGAAGCTTTCACGCCAATTGCGCAGATCTTCTCCGGTCCCACCCAAACCCCGGACAATCCCTCAATTCGACCACCCTCAATTCCATATCCACGTAAAAATCGGATCACCACTTCTTCAAGCATCCGTACATATTGGCGAACGTCATTGCCCCAACGGGTTAAAGGCAAAATCGGGTACCCGACCAGCTGACCGGGCCCATGATAGGTGACATCTCCACCGCGGTCCACTTCGTACTTCGAAATCCCTAATTCCTTTAACTGTGTCTCATCTACCAGTACATTGTGTTCGCCGCCGGCTCGTCCAATTGTGTAGACGGGCAGATGTTCCAACAAATAGATGCGGCTCGTTGATTTATCCGCCATGACTTCTTGAACCGCTTGTTTCTGCAGCTCGGAAGCAGGTCCGTATTCAATCCATCCCAGATCAATCACCTTACAAGTGGTGAACATGCAAACCCCTCCAAACATACACCCACGAAAGTGACGCAAAGCGCTGAAGCATAATCCGAGTACTTTCGTGGGGACCCGAAAATATCATCAAAGAACCCCCCGCATCCGCGAGGGGGGCTCCTTATCTCACATTTGCTTCCGCGTGCTGAACCTGTTCATGCGCGTGATAGGAACTTCGAACCAAAGGACCGGATTCAACATGCTTGAATCCTCTTTTCATTCCTTCTTCTTTCAGAGAAGAAAACTCTTCCGGAGTCCAGAATCTCACCACGTCAAGATGCTTTTTCGTCGGTTGGAGATACTGCCCGATCGTCATGATGTCGCAATCGACGGAACGCAAATCATCCATCGCTTCCAGGACCTCTTCGTACGTTTCCCCAACCCCAAGCATAATGCTGGACTTGGTGGGGATATCCGGTTGGAATTCTTTCGCTCTCCGCAAGAGTTCCAGCGAACGATCATATTTCGCTTTCGCACGCACTTTATCCGACAAACGGCGAACCGTTTCAATATTGTGGTTCAGAATATCCGGCCGCTCATCCGTTACAACCTTTAATGCATCCCAATTTCCTTGGAAGTCGGGAATCAATACTTCCACGGAGCACATGGGTCGTTTTTCACGGATGGCACGAATGGTTGCGGCAAAGATCGCCGCTCCGCCATCATTCAAATCGTCCCGTGCCACTGAGGTAACAACCACATGCTGCAATCCCATTACTTCAACAGATTCAGCAACACGGGCGGGTTCCTCCCAATCCAACTCAGTCGGCATTCCGGTAGTAACGGCGCAGAAACGGCAGGCCCGTGTACAGATCGAGCCTAAAATCATAAATGTGGCTGTCCGGTTCGCCCAACATTCAAATATGTTCGGGCAGCGCGCTTCTTCACATACGGTATGCAATCTGTTACCCCGCATCAGTTCTTTCAGCTCAGTAAAATTCTGGTTTGTATTGAGCCGAATCTTCAACCATTCGGGTCTACGGAGCGGTTTCTCTTGTTCTGGTTCCGGGTTATTCAAAATATTGAGTTCTTCCACTCTCTACACCTCCACAGTGCAATCGACGGCTTGCCGTCGAGATGCGGTTTGCACCCCTTCGAATCGAAGCGCGTTTCCGGCAGCTTCGACCATTTAATATAAACTTACGTTGCTCCCATCAAACGATTCCAAGCGTCGCTTCACTGCCGCCAAAAACTTGCCGCAGACAAGCCCGTCAAGGACACGGTGATCGAGAGACAAACATAGGTTCATCATCGAGCGAATCGCTATCGCCTCGTTATCAAGCACAACCGGGCGCTTCACGATTGATTCCATTGAAAGAATGGCCGCTTGGGGTGAATTGATGATCGGCTGAGACAGAACCGAACCAAACGCTCCGGTGTTATTGACCGTAAACGTTCCGCCTGAAATATCGTCAGGAGTAAGCTTTCCGGCACGTGCCTTCTTCGCCAGATCGTGAATTGCGTGACCAAGCCCCGTTATCGACAAACGGTCAGCATCTTTGATTACAGGAACAAACAACGCATCGTCAGTCGCTACTGCAATTGAAATATGAATCCGTTTCTTAATAATAATCTTATCTCCCGCCCATGTCGAGTTCAAGATCGGGAATTCTTTCAGTGTTTCCACGACCGCCTTGATAAAGAACGGCAGGAACGTCAAAGAAATTCCTTCTTTTTGCTTAAATGAATCTTTTGCAGATTCCCGAAATTTCACTAAATGGGTAACATCCGCTTCGACCATGGTCCATGCGTGTGGAGCTGTATGCTTGCTTTCCACCATACGCCTCGCAATGGTTTGACGAATTGGAGTGACGTCGATTGCGGTGTCCCCGTTTTCTAAAGTCTGTGCATTTGCCGTCAGCTTCACCGGAGGAGCGGCAGCCTTTTCAGCGGCAACCTGAACCGGCACAGGTCCTGTACCGGGCATAGTCGGTGCAGCAACGGAGGACAGATCCTCTTCTGTCTTGGTTAGCCGTTTGCCCGCACCTCCTTGTTCAATGAAAGCAAGCACATCCTTGCGGGTGATACGACCGCCTGCCCCTGTACCGGTAAGCAAGGCCGGATCCAGATCATGTTCTTGAATCAAATGCAGGACCGCCGGAGAAAATCTTCCTCGCGCTTCATCGGCAGGTTTCCGCTTCTCCTGTTGGGCGTTCACTACTCCCGCATCCGCCTTCACTGCCGCCTCAACAGGTGCTTGTGGTGTATCATTTGCCGCCTTCGCAGCCTCACCCGTCGTTCCGGCATCCGCCTCGTCAATGACAGCGATAACGGTCCCGACGGGCACAGTTTGCCCTTCTCCAACGAGAATGGTGGTTAATACCCCTTCAAAGTCGGAGGGAACTTCTGCATTTACCTTGTCTGTGATGACTTCACACAACGGGTCATATTTATTGATCCGATCGCCAGGCTGTTTGAGCCATTTTCCGATCGTACCTTCCGTGACAGATTCTCCAAGCTGCGGCATTTTGATCTCCGCCATCCCGCTACCTCCTTAAACGCGACTTTTATCCCGAATTAAAATTGAGCCAATTTTCGCATTGCATCCGCAATCTTAGACGGTGTCAAAAGGTAGAACTTCTCAAGCGGCGGACTGTATGGCATTGCCGGAATCTCCGGGCCGCAAAGGCGCATAACCGGTGCATCCAGATCAAACAGGGCCTCTTCCGAAATAATGGCAGATACTTCAGCCCCAATGCCGCCAAACTTGTTATCTTCGTGCACAATGAGGACCTTGCCCGTTTTTCTTGCCGCTTGCAGAATCGTTTCCACATCCAGCGGTTTCAATGTTACAAGGTCGACCACATGAACGGAAATCCCCTCTTGTGCCAATGCTTCTGCCGCTTCCAGACAGAAGTGAACCATTAAGCCGTATGTCAACACTGTGATATCGGTTCCTTCACGCTTCACATTTGCCTTTCCGATTGGCAATACGTAGTCTTCTTCCGGTACTTCTCCCTTGATCAACCGATAGCAGCGTTTATGTTCAAAGAAAAGGACTGGGTCCTCATCCCGGATTGCCGCTTTCAGCAGCCCCTTTGCTTCATAAGGAGTGGATGGGGTAACTATCTTCAAGCCCGGCACATGATGAAAAAGTGCCTCGACACTCTGAGAATGATAGAGTGCTCCATGGACCCCTCCGCCATACGGTGCACGGATAGTGAGTGGACAAGTCCAATCTCCGTTGGAACGGTAGCGAATTCGGGCAGCCTCGGAAACGATCTGATTGTAAGCCGGCATGATAAAGTCAGCAAATTGAATTTCCGCAATCGGACGCATGCCAACCATGGCAGCCCCGACCGCAACACCAACAATTGCCGATTCCGCGAGGGGAGTATCCATGACGCGGGATTCGCCGAACTTCTCAATTAAGCCCGAGGTAGCCCTGAACACCCCGCCGCGAACACCCACGTCTTCGCCGAGTACGAATACTCTGGGGTCATTTCCCATTTCTTCCGCCATTGCGTCTGTGATTGCTTCAATATAAGTTTTGATCGCCATCTCCCGCTCCCCCTTACTCCGCGTATACATGGAGCAACGCGCTGTCCGGCTCCGGATACGGAGCTTTCTCCGCCGCTTCTGTTGCTTCATTCACTTCTTTCATGACACGCTCTTCGTACTGGTTAACCAGTTCCTCTGTCAGAACCCCTTGCTGCAAAAGGTAGTCCTTAAACGTGAGGATCGGATCTTTTCTCTTCGCTTCTTCCACTTCCTCACGAGAACGGTAGCTCCGGTCATCATCGTCAGAAGAATGTGGAACCAGGCGATAGGTTTTAGCTTCAATCAACGTTGGTCCTTCCCCTTGGATCGCACGTTCACGCGCTTCCTTAAAGACACGATACACTTCCAACACATCGTTTCCGTCTACAATCACGCCGGGAAAACCATAGCCAATTGCGCGATCGGCTACGTTCTCACAACCGAGCTGCTTACTGCTGGGAACTGAGATTGCGTATTTATTGTTTTCCACATAGAAAATCACTGGCAGCTTGTGTACACCCGCAAAGTTGCACGCCTCATGGAAATCTCCCTGGTTGGTAGAACCTTCCCCCAGTGACGTAAATGCGACAGTTTGTTCTCCACGCATTTTGGCTGCGAGGGCAATCCCAACTGCATGTGGAACTTGTGTTGCAACGGGAGAGGAACCAGTTACTACACGGTATTTTTTGCCCCCGAAATGCCCCGGCATTTGGCGTCCGCCGGAATTCGGGTCCTCAGCCTTTGCAAAAGCGGACATCATCGTATCCCGTGCAGTTTGACCAAACACGAGGACGATCCCGAAATCGCGGTAGTAAGGGCATACATAATCATTCTGCCGGTCAAGCGCATAAGCGGCACCAACTTGAGCAGCTTCCTGTCCTTGACAAGAAATCACGAATGGAATCTTACCCGCACGGTTTAACAACCATTGCCGTTCGTCCAGCCGACGGGCCAACAGCATGTAATAATACATTTCCAGCAGCTGCTCTTTTGAAAGACCCAACTCTTCGTGCTTACTCATTTTAACTCCGTGCTTACTCATTCTAACTCCTCCCCGTTCGGAAGATTTAATTCTATATTTTTAGTAGTGGATTGCTTTTCCATCCACAGCCAATGCGGCCTCCCCTATCGCCTCGGAGAGCGTCGGATGAGGGTGAATTGACACTCCAACCTCCCAAGCGGTTGCATCCAGCAGCATCGCAAGTCCCGCTTCCGAAATCATATCTGTTACATGTGGGCCTATCATATGTACACCCAGCAAATCGTTCGTCTTTGCATCGGAAATTATCTTGACAAAGCCGTCGACCTCGCCGTTGACCAACGCTTTTCCAATCGCACGGAAAGGGAAATTCCCCACTTTTACTTCGTGACCTCGTTCCCGTGCTTGTTTCTCGGTAATTCCTACGCTTGCCACTTCAGGACGAGAATAGGTACACCTTGGTACGTGATCATAATTGATCGGATGGGGATCGAGTCCAGCAATCTTCTCTACCGCGACAATTCCTTCATGAGCGGCCACATGTGCCAATTGCAGGCCGCCAATTGCATCCCCGATTGCAAATATATTGGACTCTGCAGTTTGCATGAACGAATTTACTTTAATAAATCCGCGCTCCACTTGAACTTCCGTAGCTTCGAGCCCAATGTTGTCAGTAGCCGCCTCGCGTCCCACCGCAACAAGGATTTTCTCCGCACGCAGAGTTTCCGTTTTATCGCCTTGCTGAACTTGAACGGTCACTTCATTGCCTTCGATTTGAACCGTCTCCGGCAAAACTTTCGCATTTGTCAGGATGTTCATCTTGCGTTTCTTGAAGTTGCGAGCCAGCTCTTTTGCGATTTCTTCGTCTTCAAGCGGCAAAATATGGGGCATATATTCCACGAGTGTCACTTCACAACCGAAATCGTTCATCATGGACGCCCATTCCACGCCAATAGCGCCGGCTCCAATAATAATCATCGAACGGGGAACGTCCGTTAATTCCAAAGCGTGATCCGAATTGATAATTTTATCTCCGTCAAATGCAAGCCCTGGGAGCGCTTTGGGACGGGAACCGGTTGCAATGATTACATTGTTCGGAGCCAGAATCTCAGACTCCCCATCCGGCCTTTCAATCCGAACCGCACCGGCACGCGGTGAGAAAATGGAAGGTCCCATGACCCGGCCAAAACCTTCGATCACCGGCACATTGTTCTTTTTCAGGAGATGCTGAACCCCTTTGTGCAGCTGAGCCACAATTTTGTCTTTTCGCTCCATCACTTTTGCAAAATTCAGTGTGGCGTCGCCTACAGAAACACCGAACTCATCCAGCTTCCTTGCCGCGTGCAGCATTTCCGCACTTTTCAGCATCGCTTTGGAAGGCATGCAGCCTTTATGCAGGCAGGTTCCTCCAACCTTCTCCTTCTCGACGACCGCCACCTTCAGTCCTAATTGAGCGGCGCGAATGGCGGCTACATAGCCGCCGGTTCCGCCACCCAGAATCAGAAGATCATATTGTTCCGCCATAAGTTCCTCCCGCTCGAAATCAAAATTACTTGCTGTGAAGGCTCCGTTCGTTCAGCAGAAAATTGCTCCTTGTACGGCGCAGAGTGTCAATCCGCTGTTCAGCGAGACGATCTGCAGCCTTGTATGTCGGAATTCCTTCCGCCTTTGCAATCTCATAAACATTCAGCAGGATATTGTAAATGTTCTCGACTTTCTTGCGAGCCCGCTCTGCATTGTATCCTTCCAATTCATCGGCCACGTTGATTACGCCGCCCGCATTGATTACATAATCCGGGGCGTACAAGATGCCAAGTTCCTGCAATTTGTCTCCATGTCTATCTTCTTTCAGCTGATTGTTCGCAGATCCTGCCACCACTTTGCATTTCAATTGCGGAATCGTCTCATCATTGATCACGGCACCCAACGCGCAAGGTGCAAAAATATCGCATTCCACTCCAAAAATGTCGGTTGGAGCTACCACTTGCGCACCAAACTCATTTTTCACCCGGTTTAAATTCTCTTCGTTGATATCGGTGACAATCAATTTAGCGCCCGCCTCGTGCAGATGCTTGCAGAGATAATACCCGACGTTCCCGACACCCTGCACCGCAACGGTCTTTCCTTCAAGCGAATCCGAGCCAAATGCTTCCTTCGCTGTTGCCTCTATCCCGCGGAACACGCCAAGTGCAGTCATGGGCGAGGGATTCCCCGACGATCCGAATGTTTCCGACACACCGGTGACAAACTTCGTCTCCTGGTGAATGATGTCCATATCATGCACCGTTGTTCCCACGTCTTCTGCAGTAAAGTATCGTCCGTTTAAACTCTGCACATAACGTCCCAATGCACGAAAAAGGGCTTCGCTCTTATCCGTCCTCGGGTTGCCAATGATGACAGTCTTGCCGCCCCCGAGGTTTAATCCGGCTGCCGCGTTTTTATAGGTCATTCCGCGGGCCAGACGCAATGCATCTTCAATCGCGTCTTCTTCAGTTGCATATGTCCACATCCGGCATCCGCCAAGCGCCGGTCCCAACGTTGTGTCATGAATCGCAATGATCGCTTTCAGACCTGAAGCTTCGTCTTGGCAAAACACCAGCTGTTCGTAATCGTATTTCTGCATGTACTCGAAGATTTTCATTAACGGGTCCCCCTTAAAGAAATTTCGAGGAATTATGATCAGGTAATAATATCAAGTGTTGATAGCTACACCTTATCATATTCCTTTATGTGAGAAAAGAGGCAAAGCGAATTGGAATACTCTACAGATACATCTTATGCAAGGTTTATGCCAACACTCTTTGAAAGCAATTTCAGCCACAAAATCCACTGAAATCGGGTAGATTGTGAACTTTTGTTCACAATTCATGAAATAAATTTCGTGAACAAATTTTCATATTCCGTATTTCTCAAGCTTGTTATAGAGATGACGGACTGAAACTCCAAGTATTTGAGCTGCTCTTGTCTTATTTCCCGAACTCGCTTCCAACACCCGCAAAATGTGATTCCGTTCCACTTCGGATACAACGTCCTCCAAGGTTTTCAGGAGCTGGCCGGCTTCCGGGTTCCCCTTTTTCATTTCCTGTGTGCGGTTTTGCTGGAGTTCCGGCAAATGCTGTTCTTCGATAACCGTTTCAGTGAACCGCATATTGATAATCGCCCGTCCCATTACGTTTTCAAGTTCGCGAACATTACCGGGCCAATCGTAGCCCATCATTTTTGCCACTACACCGTCCGAAATCCGTTCTACATTTCGTCCGTACTCTTGGTTAAACTTACGGATCAACTTGTGGAATAGAGGCAATAAGTCGGTTTTTCTCGCTCGCAGAGGAGGGATTACGATCGGCAGGACATTGAGCCGATAGTAGAGATCTTCACGGAACCGGCCGCTTCGGATCGCCTGTTCCAAATTGACATGGGTGGCGGCGATTACCCGTACATCGACAGGAATCGGTTTGGATGATCCAACACGCAAAATTTCTTTTTCCTGCAGGACCCGTAATATTTTCGCCTGTGTGCTGACCGACAGTTCTCCGATCTCATCCAGAAAAATGGTTCCGCCGGAGGCCTCTTCAAACAACCCTTTCTTTCCCCCTCGCATCGCTCCGGTAAAAGCACCTTCCACATACCCGAACAGCTCGCTTTCGAGCAGGGACTCTGAGATCGCTGCGCAGTTGACCCGAACAAACTGGTTATAGCGCCGAACGGACGCACTGTGAATCGCATGCGCAAACAATTCTTTTCCCGTACCGGACTCCCCTCTTAGCAGCACGGTGGCTGGTGTTTGTGCGGCAATTTTGGCCTGTTCAATCGCCATCTGCATTTCGCCGGAAGTGCCGATAATATCGTCAAACGTATACTTGGCTTCCAATTTCCGAATCAACTTCTTCGCTTCATCCAGCTCTTCCGACAGCCTTTTGATCTCCGAGATATCCCGTATCACCCCCACACTGCCTTTCAACTCCCCTTCCACAAAAAGCGGCGCCACATTCACCAACACTTCTTTTCTGTTCGGACCGACCTTCATCTGAGCTCCTTTTACGGGCTGTCCGGTCTGAAGCACACGCATGTGCATACTCTCGCCTTCCGCTATGTCCACCGTAGCAGGCTTACCGAGCACATCTTTTTCAGTAAGTCCCGTGAGACGCGTGTACGCGGGGTTGATCAAGATTCCGTACCCTTTTTCATCAACCACGGAAATTGCGTCCTGCGTGGAATGAATGATTGCACTGAGCATGGATCGGATTTCCTTTAAGTTGGAAACCTCTTCGACGAGATCCTGTATTTCGGTGACATCCCGAAAAACCGCGACTGCACCTAAAATTTTCCCGTTCCCATCCGTTACCGGAACCCGGTTGGTAATGATCCTGGTATCTTCCAGCCACTGCAGTTGATTCAGCTCCGCCTGTCCTGATCTTAGAACCAGGTGGAGACGTGTGTTAGGAATAATCTCTTTGGCCGGATAGCCGATTGCATTCTGGGAACGAATGCCGGTTATTCGCTCCGCCGCTGCATTAAACAATCGAATGATCCCGTTTTGATCGATCGCAATCATGCCGTCATGGGTGGAGTTCAAAATCACCGCCAACTCATGACGCTGTTCCGTCAGCCGCTGGATCAATTCTTCTTTATCCTCGATCAACTCCATAATCAGCTGTGCAATATCGCCCGGGATCAGGATTGTTTCTTCCGACTTTTGTTCGGATAGTTTTTGATATGCTTCTTCTGAGCCGGTTGCTTCAATCACAAGGTGTACGTCTTCCGTCAGAAAAGATTCAAAATCTTGGGCTGTCGGGATTCCCAGCCGCTTGGCCAATTGAATGCCCGGAGCCTGATCATCCACATCCACTACCCCGATCACCTGGATCTTCTCTCTTTCTGTAAATGCCTGCAGAATAGACGAGCCGCCTTTTCCGGCTCCGATCAGCAATACTTGCTTCATTCATCTCACCCGGTCTTATCTCTGAAGTTTTTTGCAGGAAATAATCTTCACACTCCATTCTACCACTTTGTCTTGTGCAAGCCTATTCAATCATGTATATTGAAGGCGTTAGAAAGGATGAGGTTCCCATGGCTCGCTTACTTTCATGGATCATATTGATTTCCATTTTTCTTCTGGCAGGGTACGGGCTCAACATGATACGAGTCGCCGTCATGGAAAATATCGCAGATCCATCGTCAGTGATCTGGTGGCGTATACTGATCGGAAGCATTCTCATGGCAGGCGGACTCTTTTTTCTCGGCGGATTTATTTATTATCGCGACAAGAAGCGCGGCCTGATCCGAAAGCCCGCTTGGAAAATCCGGCAGGAGCAGGAGAAGAACAACCGGCAATAGGCGCGTCTTTTTAACGCGCCTCTTCTCTCCCCCAATGATCCACCCAGGAAAGCCACTTATTCTTCTCAATTACCTTTGACAGCGAACGGGATTCCGTATAGAAATGCAGTCCGGCCAAGAGCAAAAGCAATATGGCTTTCACACCAAGATCAAATGTCTGAGCAATCAGGTACCCCAATACCGCACCGATAAAATTGGCCCCGACATCCCCCATCATCGCCTTTGCACGGAGGTCCGCCGGAAAGTAGGCAACCACCACGCCCGCTGCCATCATTAAAGATACGGACAACCCAGGACTCACAAACGGCAATAAAATAAGGATTTTTAGCAATCCCCCTTTTAATGCCCTTCCGGGACGGACATCCAGCAGGTTGATCCAATTTGCCATCAGCGCAATAATCAGCGTATCAGCAAGAATGGAGAGCCAGGGTACAGCAGCCATAGCAAACTTATCACCGGGAATTCCGGCAATGACAGTGCCAAATGCCAGCAAAATCCCACCCGCGGCCTTCAAGAAACCTGTAGTAAGTTCGCCTTCTCTGCTCAATTTTCGCACATGCCCTTTAAAACCACCGATGTCCCGCGATCCAAGAGTGTCGTCCAACAGTCCCAGAAACGACATCCCGAATGCCAGGAGGAGAATCTCCGGCATGCGAGTGTCAAGTTGAACAAACTTCTCAGCAGCCAGCATCAGCACACCAACCGCCACGAACGCCAGCAGCATGACGGCTCCCACACCAACCGGAATCAAATCGCCTTTATAGTTGGGGCGAACCCAATTTGCAGTTCGGGCCATCTCGCAAAAAGAGGGAATCAGCATACGCGTCATTCCCGCACATAAGAGGCAGCCTGCTGCCGAGAGAATGAATCCTGCCAAATTCGTTTGCATCCCCCCCATTCCTTTACCTCCAACTGGATGTTGAATCTTCCGGGCGGGGAAGTTCAGTCGAATCCTTCCACCGTTCAAGAAGAGCTCTCACTACATGCAAAAATTGCTTCCCTCTGTGCAGGAAACCTCGCAGCGTCCTCCCATACTCACGATTGTGCATGGCGACCGGAACCTCCAACACCCGATAGCCGGCCCGCAGCGCATCAATCGTCATGGCAACTTCTGCACCGTATCCATCCGCGAGGTGCAGATATGAAATCAATTCCTTGCGAAGCACACGCTGTCCCGATAAAGGAGCTGCTGTGGAGAACCCGGTCAACCGCCGAATCCCCCATTTTGCCAGACCTTTTACAATCCCCAAACCTTGTTTCCCCTCAACAGCAGGGAATACTGCGATCGTCATGTCTGTTTGTCCTTCTCGCACAGGAGCGATTAACTTGCGCAATTCGTCTGCATACTCTCCAATGTCGGCATCAACAAACGCAATGATTTCACTTTTCATGGACTGCAATCCGGTCCGCAGCGCTTGTCCTTTTCCATAATTTTCCTTGTGCCATACGACCCGGGCACCTGCACGAAGCGCTTCCGAAACTGTTTCATCTGTCGAACCGTCATCCACCACCAGAATCTGACTTACTTCCGGCAGTGATCGAATCGCCTGTACCGTTTTCCCAATTCGCCCCGCTTCGTTTAAGGCTGGGATAATCACTCCTACTGTCACGGCTGCTGCACCTCCAAGGACCCTCCTGCTGTCGGGCTGCCCAATTGGGGAATCAAGGATACCGAATGCTGCTTGATTCCATAGTTCCCTTCTCTTCCGTTGATCAGTTCAACCAGGGAAAGCAGACCGCTTGCCTGATCCAAATTGTCAACTGTCGGGACACCCAAGTTGCGGTAGACCGGAACAATGCTGGATTCCGAATCGGATCGTTCCGTCCCGACAACTCTTATGTTCTGCTTGCGAATTTCTTTTAGAAACGGGGAATCAAACCATTGCAATCTTGATTGTGTATTCTTATTGACTCCCCCGAGTACAATCACCACATCGGGACGGGTACCCAGATGTCCTTGAATGTCAATCCACCCTTTGTTTTTCAGAAACTCCGGCCAACTGGCCGACGTTGCGCCGGTAATGCTTGCTGCCAAAGACTTGGCGGAGAGGGAAAACAGTGTCGCTTCGCTGGTTTCTCCCGAAGTTCCGAGTCCTTGAGCCAGCACAGGCAGTGCGGAAGTGCCCAGAAATGCTTCCGTGTCCCTGACCTTCACCGTGGCCTGGATCTGGGCTCCCGCACTCTGCAGCCAATCGAACACTTTGGCGGAGTCCCCTTTTTCAAACTGAACCAAGACAATCTTCTTTCCGGCAAGCTTATTTCTGACGTAAAGATTGCCCAACTGTTGGAGGGCCTGATCCAACTGGCTCGTTTGCCGATTGAGCTCTGAGACCTTTCGGCTCCACTTGGTGTTCTCTGCCCGCGAGGCGTTATATTTTTCTTCCAGCCGGTTAAAAAGTGCGACCTGTTCTTTTGGAAACAGATCTTGATCAATCGATCCGCCAAGCAGTATCCCAATTCCCAATGCCATAAAAATCGCGATAATCGTGACCAGGTGATAGCGGAATCCAAACATCCGGCCACCCCCTTTATGTAAAGATCAGTTTCATCTTCCAATACAGAATCCGGAGAATATTTCGAACCACCGGATTCACGGATGCAAGCATCGTTACAGGAATCAAGGTAGCCAGTACCACCACCAGCAATGCTTTCCAGGATACGCGGGTTTGATACAGTTGGCTGACCCCCTTGGCGTCTACCAGTTTGGGACCCACACGCATTCTCGTTAATAAGGTACTGGACATCCCTTTGCGGCCCTTCTCGAGAAAGTCGACCATGTTCGTATGTGTACCAACAGCCACAATCAACTCCGCCCCCAACTCATGGGCGATTAACATGGCAATGTCTTCACTGGTTCCGGGCGCAGGATATTTGTGAGCTTTTACCCCGAGTCTCTGGACCCGTTTCAGCCCGGGAGCACTGCCGTCAGTGTAAGCGTGAACAATCAGCTCCGCCCCGCATGTCAAAGCTGAGTCGGTCACCGAATCCATATCTCCGACAATTGCATCGGGACGAAATCCGGCTTGCAAAAGCGCATCCGCTCCCCCGTCCACACCGATTAATACCGGTTTTTGCTCCCTGATATAATGAAAAATCGCCTGCAGGTCTTCTCGATAAGTTCTGCCTCGAACCACAACCAATACATGCTTTCCCTGGATTTTTGTCCGCAGGTTGAGAGAGGGCAGGGCTCCCAGAAAAAAATCTTTCTCAAGACTTGCGTACTGCAGCGTATTATCCAAAAATCTGTGCAGTTCAGTCGACGAGTTGGTCTGGGCAAATGCCATCCGCTTCCCAATCTCGGATTTTGTCAAAACTTGAGCCTGTCCCACAAACCGGTCCCGAACGTACAGGGAACCATCGATGATGGTCATAAAGTCTCCGTCGTGCACCACTTCAAACAGGCTTGGCTCTCCATCGTCAGGCTCCCCTTCCTCCAGATCGAGCAAAGGGATTCCCGCTTGCAGCAAAAGTAACGGGCCGCGGTTTGGGTAGCGCCCCGTCATCGAACAACGAGTATTGACAACTGCAGCCACTCGAGTTTCAATCAGTCCTTTGGCCGCAATTTCATCCAGATCCTCATGGGCCAGTATTGCGATTTCACCGTGTTGGAGCCGTGGAATCAAATGTTTGGTTTTTGGGTCACAACGTACAAGTCCGGCTGTCCGAACCTGCTCGATTCGTACTCGCTGAGGGAGAATCGCCATCCCCATCCTGCCCTTCCTGTTTTTGGATTTTTATTCTTTGGAATTAGTATGGATTTCCAGATACATATCTTATTCGCTTTAGGGCAATTTAATTAGGAATTCCAGCATCAGGGAGGGTACCATCATGTATGATGATGTGCATTATGCAGGAGAGAACGATATAAAAGAAGAAAAGGACCGGATGGAAAATGAGGGCGGGGGTGTAGTGCCGCAAAATATAGCGAACGCTGCCCCGGTGCTCAGAGGTGAGCTTGTCGATGTGACAGATGAGAATGTAAAAGATTAAATTAATCTGAAGCGAACAAATGGCCCGCTCTCCAAAGAACAGAGCAGGCCATTTGTTTCGTAAATAAATAGACAAATGTAAATTCTGTTCCACTACATGAATCTTGAACTCTTGGAACAGTTAATGCGTTGCATTTGGCTTTATCGTTTCAATATTTGCAAGTTCTGCGTTCTTGATATTATAAGTCTTCAAAATTCTGTAGATCTGAATCTCTCTATCGAAGTCATCGGTTTGCATATCCGGACGAATTTCCTGAATTGCAATCCGCAGCGTCCCATCGGGGGTTTGTAAAGCGGACTTCAATCGAATCTTCACACTGCTGCTTTTTGGTTTGCTGGATACGATAATGTAATCGTATTTTGCAAAGTCAAATTCTTTCGGGTCATATTTGGGCCCCAAAGACTGGGAGTTATCCCAAATTCGCTCCATTACCTGATTCATCCGGTTCTGATCCGTAACTGCAGAGAATTGATATCCCTTCTGTTCTCCCCCAGAGCCCGGGACACGAGGGATAAATCCCTTTGTCATCTGTTCCATATGTTCAAGACGATCAGGAAATTGCCCTGTCTTCAGTTGTTGTTCCGAGGAACATCCTGCGGAAGTCAAAGTTCCCAGAAAAAGAAAAACGGCTATGAAAAGCCGCAATTTCATCATCATATACTGCCTCCGCCACGCACAAAATCTCCGCTTTTGCCGCCTGTTTTCTCCAGCAGGCAAACGGTGGTAATGACCATTCCTTTATCAATCGCCTTGCACATGTCGTAGACAGTTAGGGCAGCCACCGAAACAGCCGTTAAAGCCTCCATTTCGACCCCGGTTACTCCGGATACCTTTGCCGTCCCATAGATATCAAGCGCATTGACTTCAGGATGTTCTTCAAATCGGATATCGATTTTCGTCAGCGGTAAAGGATGGCACATCGGGATAATGTCAGAGGTTTTCTTCGCAGCCATAATGCCGGCCACCTGAGCAACTCCCAGCACATCCCCTTTTGCCATCTTCCCTTCCCGAATCCGGGTAAGTGTCTGAGGTTCCATCAAAATCCTTGCGTACGCGGTCGCAGTACGCTGGGAAACCTGTTTATCTGTGACGTCAACCATATGGGCACGTCCTTGTTCGTTAAAATGTGTCAAATCCCTGCTCATACTATGACGTCTCTCCTTACACGGTAAACTTTACTGATGCGAGATTATCCGCCGATTTGAGACATTCGGCGAACGGTTGGCTCATGGCTCAATTCTTCCTGAAACAGCACTTTTGCCATCTCATGGCTCTCAGGCTTAATGTCCAGTGCTCGGAAGAACAAGTCTTCCAGTGCCTGATCATCGCCAATATACTTGCGAACATTAAATTCGTCCTGCCAGAACAAGCATGGCTTAATATTCCCATCCGCTGTGAGCCTCAGTCGGTTGCACTTCTCACAGAAATGATCGCTGACGGGATGGATCAAACCAATGGTGCCTTTGGCACCCGGAAGCTTGAAGTATTCCGCCGGACCATTTCCATAAACAGCTTCGGTCGATTCAGGAGCAAGCCCCAATGCTTCACAACGCTCTTTCACATATTCCAATGGCAGATACAAATCCCGCCATCCATCATCATCATGCCCAATTGGCATATATTCGATAAACCGGATGTTGATGTCCCGATCAATCGACATCCGCAGAAAATCATCGACTTCGTCCTCATTAAAACCCTTCATCAAGACCACGTTCAGCTTGATCGGGTGAAACCCGACACGAAAAGCTGCTTCAAGTCCCGCAAGAACCTTTTTCACATCGCCGCCGCGGGTGATTTTCCCGAACCGCTCCTGTTTCATCGAATCGAGCGAAATGTTCACTCGGGTAATGCCCGCTTTTTTCAGTGCATCCGCTTTTTGCGCAAGAAAGATTGCGTTCGTGGTCAAAGCGATGTCTTCAATTCCCGCGATTGCAGATAAGCGTTCCACCAGTTCTTCCACGTTCGGCCGAACCAGCGGTTCGCCGCCCGTCAACCGCAAACGACGCACCCCGAGCTTGGCAGCGACACGGACAACAGCTTCAATCTCATCAAAAGTAAGGTGCTTCTCGTTCTCCATAAACTTCATACCCTCTGCCGGCATGCAGTAGACACAGCGCAAATTGCACCGGTCCGTCAGAGAAATGCGCAAATAATCATGTACCCTTCCAAACTTGTCCATAAGCAAGCGACTGTTTGAACCGGCTGCCATTGACAATGGTTCCATTGTTCAAATCTCCTTTCCAAGTGGGAGGACACAGCGTTTCCCCTGTATCCCTGTCGATCCGAATTCCATGGTGAACGTCCGCACTTTAGGAAAACGAATTCGGAGATATTCTTTTTCTTAAAAGTATTATACCATAAGGAATAGCAAGACTCCTGCTTGTATGATATGTTTTTATCGGGGTGAATAGAATGACGCTAACAATTCGATTCTTTGCCGGTGTTGCGGAAGCTGCCGGACATCGAGAATATACGGTTGAGTTGCCGGAAGGGACCACGGTTGCCGATCTTCGGGCCAAGCTGCAGGCCATTTTTCCCCATGCGGCCGATCTCCTGGCCAAGAGCTTCTTTTCGGTGAATCATGAATACGCAGACTCTTCTGCTGTAATAAAAAGCGGCGACGAGTTGGCCGTGATTCCCCCTGTATCCGGAGGATCCGGTGCCGATCCGCGGTTCGAAATAACCACAGAGCCGCTTTCTGCCGATGCTCTGATCACAAAAGTGTCCAATCCCTATGCGGGCGCCATTTTAACTTTTGTCGGCACTGTGCGCGAGTTTACGCACGGGCAGCGGACCGTTTTTCTTGAATACGAAGCTTATCCGGAAATGGCCGTCAAGAAGATGGCCGAGATCGCGGCCGAAATCGAGGAAAAATGGCCCGGAACCCAAGTCGCCATGAGCCATCGAATCGGAAAACTCGATATTGAGGAGGCATCCGTGGTGATTGCGGTGGCAACCCCTCATCGGGCAGCCTCGTTTGAAGCGGGCCGGTACGCGATTGAACGTTTAAAGCAAATTGTACCCATCTGGAAAAAAGAGGTCTGGGAAGACGGATCCGAATGGAAAGGCCATCAGCAAGGCCCTTGGAATCCGCTGACCAATCCGATGGAGTAAAAAGCCAATTTTTCGGGGGAGGGATTTCATTATGGACCACACTCGTTACTCAAGACAAATCTTGTTTGCCCCGATTGGCGAGGCAGGCCAACAAAAACTTCTTAACAGTGGTGTCGCAATCGTTGGAATGGGAGCGCTCGGGACAGTTCTTGCCAACCACATGGTCAGAGCAGGCGTTGGATTTGTTCGGATTATCGACAGGGACTTTGTGGAAGCCAGCAACCTGCAGCGACAGATGCTTTATGATGAAAACGATGCACGGGAAGGCATTCCAAAGGCAGTAGCCGCTGCTGAGAAACTGGGGCAAATCAATTCAGGTGTTGTCGTAGAACCCCATGTAACGGATCTAACCTGGCAAAATGCAGAAAAGCTATTATCTGACGCGGATTTGGTGCTCGATGGGACCGATAACTTTCAAGTTCGCTTTCTGATCAACGATGTTTGCGTGAAACACGAAATTCCCTGGGTGTACGGCGGCGGGGTTAGTGCCCATGGAATGACCGTTACGGTGCGTCCGGGAACTACTCCCTGCTTGCGCTGTTTATTCGAATCCGCCCCTGCCCCCGGCACAACGCAAACTTGTGATACAGCAGGTGTGATCGGACCTCTGATTCATATCATCGCGTCTTTCCAGGCTGTCGAAGCAATGAAGATCCTTGTTGGGGATCATGAGTCGCTGCGTCCCTCCATGCTCAATGTATCCATCTGGGATCATTATTTGACAGAAGTGAACGTATCGAGCGCGAGACGTGCTGATTGTCCTTGCTGCGGCCAGCGCCAATTTGAATACCTGGAACCGCGCTCCGGTATTGAACCCACCAGTTTGTGCGGACGGGACACGGTGCAAATATCCCCGGCGGAAGATATGAAATTGGACCTCGATCTCTTAGAAAAAAGGCTTTCTGCACTGGGAACAATAGAGCGCAACAAGTTTCTCCTTCGCTTTCAAACCGGAGAGCAGCGTCTGGTGATCTTCCCGGATGGCCGGGTTCTTGTACAGGGAACGAACGATCCGACATTGGCAAGAACTCTTTACGCGAAGTATATTGGGATGTAATAACTTAATTCCGACCGAGTCTTCCCCCCTGCCATTGGGGGTATTTTTTTGCTTTTGAAATCGATAGAAATCGACAGGAATATTTAAATTTTTGAAGAATTTATTAGATGAGCTATATTCGTGCAATTGAGAGGAGAGGCGTATTGATGCAAGTAAGTTCCAGACTTCAAAAAAAAGCCCTAGCCAAAGTTCAGGAGGCTGCCAAAGAAACGGAGCGACTATTGGCTGCACGCTCTCTTGAGGAATCCAGTTCCGAACTCCGTATTCTTTATGATCGGCTCCTTGCACAAGACGAATATTTCGTTCTCGTATCACGAGATGGACTTAGCCTCTTACATACGAACCGTTTGCGGGAAGGAAACCGGTTTAACGACCTTGTGGGTCTGAAAGCGGCCGAAACTTTGCAACCGCTTACACAGATTTATCCGCGAAACACCGGTGAGATCCTAATTGATGCCTCAGCACCGATCCACGTTAACGGAAAGCCGGCTTACAGCTTGCGTTTAGGAGTCGTGGTCCCCTCTCTTTCATTCCGCTGGAGAATGCTTGCCACCTCCTTCCTTCCGGCGTTGGTAGCGACCGGTGGAATGTGGATGGGCGATTCCGTTTTCACACGCACCAGTTTTTCAATTGCTGCAGTTGGTTTCGCCCTTCTAATGGGCCAACTAACCTTCCGCACGTTTCTTCTGAACTGGAAGAATTGGATCTCTGTTACCAAATCAATTTCTTCCGGCAAGCTCCAGGCAAGAGTTGAGACAACACGAAGGGACGAGTTGGGGCAAATGTCTTTTGAAATCAATAAGATGGTGATTGGGATGCACAGCATTCTCACCGAACTGGCCAAAGCTTCCGGTTCTACTCACGAAATCAGCACCAAACAGCGAGATATGGTTCGCGACCTGTTGGCGGCTTCGCAACAACTGTCAGCAGGTCTGCAACAGATTAGCAGCGGGGCAACTGAACAAACAAAGTTAATCGAGGAAACGGAGAAAGTCACAAAAGAAATTACCCACAAGATCCGCCAGACCGGACCGGTGCTTGAAGAGGCCAGCACACTCTCTCAAGAGGCTGAAAGTTCAGCATTGTCCGGTATGGAAAAAACCAAAACCCTTCATTCTCAAATGCTTCGAATTCAGCAGGCCGGTTTCACCGTGGAATCCGGAATGCAGCAACTTGAACAACAAGCCGCCGGAATCCGGCATATGATTCGGGATATCCGGGAGATTGCTGAACAAACAAATCTGTTGGCATTAAATGCAGCAATCGAAGCCGCCAGAGCGGGCGAAGAAGGCAAAGGGTTTGCGGTTGTGGCTGATGAAGTGCGAAAACTGGCTTCCCGCTCTGATGAAGTAGCTTCCCAAGTGATGCATCTGGCAGGAACCATCGGCCAGAAATCCAATGAAGCGGCGATTCTTGTGAAAGAAGAACGACAAGAGGTTGACGAAGGCCTGAAACTGGTTGATGAATTGCATGCTTTAATTCAAGTCCTTACAGACAAGTCATCCAGTGCCGCCTCGCAAACTGCCCGCACTTCAAAGGTGATGACAGAAATCTTGCAGGCTGTTGATTCCATTGAGAAACAGATTGAATCGGTGCGGGAAATTTCCCACTCTTTCACTTCAGCCGCACAGGAGGTTACGGCTTCCGGAGAAATGCAGCATAGCGCAACGGAACACCTGGATGATCAGACACGACAATTACGTGAAGTGTCTGACAAGATTCACCAGATAGCGAACCGGTTTCAATTGGAATAGCGCAAGGGCGCCCGGGCGGGTGCTCTTTTTTCACGTTTTTTCTTACCTGCTCCACTTTTCGAACATCACTAGAGAACGAAACGCCTCATTTCGTATGATAGGTGTCGATAGAATTCCCCGGTCACGGCTTGGTTCAAGCATCATACGAATCCAATGTTCCACGGCCAGAACCCTGCGGCCATCACCCGACCGGTCAAGATCATACTGCGCTTCTTCAAGCAAGTGTACGGCCGAGTAAACATCATACATCAAATCGACCAACTTTTTCGCAAGTGCACTTTGGGTGAAGGCGTCTTGCTCCATAACGTGTGATACGACTTGTTCTACATGGTCGACTTCATTGGTCAGGCGAAGCTCAAGATCAGTTAGTTTACGGTTTTCCATACTGGCCAGTGTATTCCTAAGGTCAGTGATAAAGAGATTGCCACCGCCTTTTTGCAATGTTTTCAAGACTTCCAAAGCTTGAATATTGGCTGTCCCTTCCCAAACAGGGTTCACCACAGCATCACGCAGCAATCGAGGGGTTACGTACTCTTCAATATATCCGTTCCCTCCATGCAATTCCAAGGAACGCTTTGCAGCAGTTACCCCCAACTCGCTGCAGCGGTACTTGGCGAGTGACAATAACATTCGGAGCAGATTATGATCTTCCGCATTGCCGGCACCGTATGTATGAACACGGTCAAACAGATTGATCATCCGGCTTGCAACGGCCCACCCTGCTTCAATCTCAGTGATCATATCAACCAGAGTTTCCTGCACCATTGGAAATCTATTAATAAGTCTTCCAAACGCTTCTCTGTGACTGGTGTATATGGCCGCTTCCAGGAACGCCCGTCTGGCGATTGCCAATCCTGCAAGCGCAGTCCCCAAACGTGACACGTTCAGTGCTTCTGCCATATATTTAAATCCTTGATCCTCTTCCCCGATCAAGTATCCAACCGCTTGGTTCAAAATCAGTTCGCCGCTCGCTACCGCACGAACCCCCAGCTTATCCTTTAATCTGCGAATGGTGACTTTGTTTCTTGAACCGTCCGGAAGTGTCCGCGGGACAAGAAACAACCCCAGCCCTTTTGTTGAAGGCTTGTCGTTAACACGGGCGAGCGTGATGCTTATTTCAGCATCGCAATTGCTGGCAAACCATTTTTCTCCCGTCAGCAAATAATTATCACCGTTTTTTACCGCTACAGTTCTGGTTGCTCCTACATCGGAACCGCCTTGAATCTCGGTTAGGAATGTGGCACCTTGTGCAAAGTTGGTCGGATCTGTAGAGGCGAGTCTCGACAGATAATCTTTTCGCTGCTGCTCTGAACCGAATTTTTCAAGAACAAAAGCGACAGATTGGGTCAGACCGACTGGGCAGGTAAAACCTGTTTCAGCTTCACAAAGCAAATAGAGGAGAATCGAGTTCACCAGAAACGGAATCTTCTCGGGTCCGTTCTGATCATAACGATAGGACACCACGCCCGTTCCGTAACCGTCTTTTATGGTTTGAAGATATCCTTCGTTATACCAGACTTGGTTGATTTCTTCTCCTTTTCGATTGTACCGGATCAGCCTGGGCGCTCCCTCACGATCAGTATGTATCGCCCTGCGATCCACAGGTCCCGCTGCAAGTTCACCGGTCTCTTGAAATGCCTGTTCCACATACTTGAATACAGCTTCAGGTAAGTACCGTTCTGCGTACCTCGTTAAAATTGGATCGTCAGTATACCAGTTGGCTTCATTCCCGCTTTCCCATTTTGCGTAATTTAACATACCTTCTCCTCCCCTCTTCTGTCCGTTCCCTCCACACCCGGAATGATTCATTTTCTTCATTCTTTCTTTGCCGGGTCCTGTAAGAACCTTTCTCTGTTTGCCAAAATATCCGCTCTCAGCATTTCTAACTCGGCGATTTGTTCTTCGATCTCCTGCAGTTTCTGATCCGCGTATTCCAGGATGCGGCGCCTTTCGGCTTCTCCTGTCGGATTCAATTCATACAAATCCACCATTTCTTTAATCTCCTGCAAACTGAAACCAAGCCTTTTGCCGCGCAAGATTAACTTGAGCCGTCGTCGTTCCGCGTTTGTATAGTACCTGTGTTGTGTGGGGCTCTCCCGTGTTTCCGAAGCCAGCAGACCGGCCTCCTCGTAATAACGAATCGTTCTGGGACTGATGTCAAACATGGATGCTAATTCGCTTATGGAATAGAGACGTTCCGATGACATTTCCAACCTCCATTGGTTGACGTTAACGTTAACTTACACCCATAATATTTCCAACCCTACAGAGTTGTCAATCTATATTTGCTGAGTAAAAAAAATTAAGGGAGCAGATCGCCCCCTTAAGTGTTGTATCACCGATACAATTGTCCGTTCAGATAGACTCGCTGCAGTACTGCCTTTCCGTTCAGCACTTTCACCGCAACCGTTACTGTGGCATCTCGGTCTTCCAAAGGCTTCCCGTGCCCTTCTTGGACAAAGACCTGTTCTATGCCATAGGTAACATGAAGTTTTCCTTCCGCCTCCCTAGGAGAATAATATGTTTTCCCCTTGATCACCACTTGGTTGTCAGCGGGAGCGAACTTGTCTGTAAAAGAAGCGTCCTGATAAGCATAAAATTCCCCCTGCTTCTCAAGCAGTACAAACACCTGACAGCCTCTCTTGCACTCCACATCTTCGTTCGGAGCAGGGATCTGAGAAATTTCGTAGCCAAGTTGTGCGAAGTCACCGCGAAAAGGATCTCTGGGATCAATCGGAACGGTTTTCAACAGGATCTCTTTTCCAAACCAAGCGACAGTATAATGCTGACCGGCTATGAACAAAAGGACCAAACATTGCAGGAGGACCAGAATCGTGAGCTTCTTTCTCATCTACTCCACCTCCCGGATTACAGATAAGAGTTTGCGTCTTCGCCGTTCCATAAAGATCGCCAGGACAAATAACAGAATGCCGCCAATGACAAAGAACAAAGAAGAATCAAGGAAGGACCATACATTCATTACATACAGGAAAAATACGCTAATCAGAAACAAAAGGGTGCCATGATTGATCCAAGCCTTTTCTTTCCGACGTTCCCCCAAAGAGATAAAAAAGATCGAAACAGCGATTGCTAAAGCGGCATTAACGAATTCCGCATATTCCAACTCGGCTGTCGGTAAGAAAATTGCGGCTGCGGGCAGCAGATTTAACATTTTCTCCTGCCAAAGATAAGCGATGATCGCAATCAGAAGCACTCCGGCTGCAATATACAGTGTGGGTGACGGTTCGATTCGAATCCAATTTTCACGGAACAAAGTGGACTGGACAATCACGGCAACGTAGACGGAAAGCAGCATTGGATATTGGAACATTTGGGGAAATGAGGAATTGTGGAATAATAGAGACAATCCAAATACCAGCAGCAGTACTGGATACGCCCAAAGTTGGGAAGCATCGTAGTAAAAAAGTACAGATAGAACACCCGGCACTAACCCGGCTAACACCAGCAGCAGAATTCGACGTGACTTCCAATGAAACGCAATCCAAAAATAAGCGAAAGATACGAGCAGAAACAACAGTGGATTCCGACTATACTCCTCAAACTGAAACCAAGTGGCAAACGCCCACTGAACAACCGCAGCCATCATGAGATAAGGATTCCGGTAGATCCAAGCAATCGAAGCGGTTGCAATTGACCATCCAAGCAGAGCACCTGCGTTATAAGCAACAATGTGAAACATTTGCCCGATTAGAAAGATTCCCGCTCCAAATGTCAAAGTGCCCAGGAAAATCAGAGAGATACCAACTGCAGTTCTTCCGGATGCCCTTATATACTCACCCGCTCCATAAAATACGATCATTCCCGCAAAGATAATTGCAAGCTTCAAAAGACTCGGCATCTCTGTCCAATTGTGAGCAATAAAGAAGATTCCGCCGATTCCGACCAACAGGGCGGCAAAAAACATCATAAGTCCGGCAGACTCAATGGAAGTAACAGGATAGCGCGATTTCAGGCTTTCAACAACCGTTTCATTAACCAGTCCCTCTTCCTTCCACTTTTCAACCTCACCGTGCAGCCATTTGTGATGGTTCATAGAGCCTCTCCTCCCTCCCCCCATTATAATCCAAATGGCACATCGTTGTCGTAAAATTCGCTCTTTTGCCTGTTAAGGGGGCATCATTCCAGGTCAGCTCCGGGAACCCACACCAACCCGGACATCAATGACTGGAAAGTGGTGTGGGGAGACGGGCGAAATGTCACAAATACGGCGCGCTCGCACACAAAAAAGCCGCCCCTCGGGCGGCGCTGATAAATCAACTGACTAAGTAAGCATAGGAGTTACACCAAATGCAATTATTACAACCGTAATAATTCGCATCACCATACCCAAAACCGCCGCCTCCAGAGCTTCCCGCGGAGTCAGATCGGAATTAGCCGACCATATCGCTGGAATCTGTCCGAATATGTCGGATAAAGGAAGTCCGGATGCCGCCAGGACGAAAGCCCCCACCACCAGTCGAGGATCTGTACTTGCAGCTACTTCTTTCAACTGTGCCATGGCCAGGATAGGAGATGCCATTATGGCCGTAATACCCGTTTTCGGCTCCACCCCAATTACCCCCAAGGAGGCAGTCATGGCCGTCTCAATCGGCTTCCAGAGGCCGGCATAATCCAATACCCCTATGATCCCAAAGATGACTGCGGCAGCCGGAATTACCAGCAGAAACAGAAGCTCGGCCCCTTCCTTGGCCCCATTAAACAAAGTGGTAAAAAAAGGAGTACGCGGTGTAAAACAAGGCAAATCCTTTAATGGAACAGCTTTTGTGTTCCGGTAAATTGTTTTGCTTAAAACAAACGGTACGACCACAATCGGAGCAAAAACTGCAAGAAACACAATTGGAAATGATTGAATCCCCGCTGTGGAAAGAGCAATTAAACCAAGCATAAAACAGGAGAAAGACTGTTGTGACTGCACCATGGTGGCAATTGCAATTTTCTGTTCATCTTTAGTAGCTCCTGCTTGTTTGAGGATTGGGCCGCCAATCCGTCCAGCCGCATTAAAGCATCCGTGAAACCCATACGTTCCAGCATTCTTCCGGTCATCACACTAAGAATTATCGCAACTCCGACGGTTCCCATCAAGAACACATCCACCACTATCGGCTTGACTTTGTTCAGCATCGCGGTAAAAACTCCCCCAAGCAGATCGGGTTTAGCGATCAGCAACAAGGTCACAATTGCCACTAATCCTAATCCTATCCATTCGATGGGTGTAATCGCCCGTTTTTCAGTTTCCACCGGCACCTCATAACCTGTTCGAATATGTTGTTCCACTTTTGACATTGCAATTGACCCCCTTTTGTTTTAGACCCTGACCTTTTTTACCAAATAATTCGTTGCCATCGTTTTGGCATATTCTTTTAATCGCGCTCCCCCCATTTCCCGCACCGGAATGGAAGTCACTCTTTCCCGGAACACCACCACCTCTACTTCAGGTAACAGCTCATCCAATGCATATGCGAGCGGGAGGCCATTTTCATAGATTTCAAGAACGTGACTATTGCCAATTACAAAGTTAAGTCCGAGATTGCTTGCCTCCCGGATAAGCTCGCTCTCATCGCGAACGCGACTGATAGATGCCACCACCGTATCCGTTTCAGGGAACTGCTCTTTAGCCCTGCGCAGATCACAAGTTGAAAAACCGGTATGGGGGAAAATATGTAAAATGTTTTTAACCGGTGTCTCTGCCGTCCCAAGCACAATACGTCCTCTTGTCACCGTCGATGCATCTGCGATCGACGAAATTCCGCGAATTTCCTGTTCTGTTTTTAAAAGTATTTCTTCGTCATCGCCTCCCATGAAAGAATCAATCCGCCACAAAATATCTCCCAATACCCGCACCTCCGGCAATACGGTTCCTGCGAACAAAACATTCCCTTCCTTGCCGCCATAATGAACATCCTTAAAAATCACCTTGTGGCCGTGCAGAAACGGAATCCCGGGGTGCAGACCGTGAAAAGCTTCATGCAGTTCAAGCACCGCAATGTCATATAAACTTAGATAATTTTTCAGTGTAACTCCTCCAGAACTTGCCGCATCCGCAATCGGATGATGCGCCACAATCGCATCCACACCAGTGGCCAAAGCAAGCTCAATATCATGTTCCGATAACGTCATACAAACCGCTAATTTTTTCACCGTCCGGTTCAGGTCCCCATAGACCAGCCCCGGTTTTTCCAGAATCTCTTTTCCTGATATCCCGGAATTTTTCCAGATAACAAACGGATGTTTCATCTGCGAATTCCAGTTCGGCGAATGAACCACTCTCCCCCCGGTAAGGTGATCAAGTGCCATTACCACCTCGTTTACTACTGTCACATCCATTCCTCCTTCAAGATTTCAATAAAAAAGACAGCCGTCAGTACGAGCAAGCAAAAAGAGCCAATACTCTTCTTGCGTCTGTCCGTACTGACGGCTATCCTGCACTCATCAAATCAGAGTTCATTCATCCAGTCAGCTTTTACCCTTGAGGTAGGTCTCCACTTCCCGGTCCAATACGATTACCGTGGCCGCTAATTCGGTTTCCGGATCGTAATCCTTGAGAATGGTGACTACCTTGAATCCATATTTGTTTTCAATGCTCAGTCTAAGATGCCTCTTAAACTCATCGATTAACAGTACATCCATTAAACGGGTTATTTCTCGATTCTTGCGGTCGACAGATCGTATTGCCGATACCCGGTGGTGGACCGTCATAAAAAGAATCTTATCGGATATGATGTCTACTCGCTGCTGTCGTACACCTACTTCAAATAGTTGAAGATTCACTTCGTTGTAGTCTTTTATCAGTTCCTGTTTCAACTGGCCTATTGTGGTCGTAAACACTTTCATTTGCTAGAATCTCCGATCATATTACTAGATATCGAAGTCTATCTTTAGTTTATACACTTGTCACAATATTGTCAATATAATGATATATTTTTCCCGCCAACCAACGCCTCTTTCACATGCTTCAATTGGGCGACGATCAGAAAGCTGATGATCACCAGCAGGAACCAAGAGCTGATTTTCCCCAGATGTACCAGACTCCATGCCTTCTGCTGATTTGGGTACTGCCAGGCTCCAAGAAATGTTGCGATATTTTCCGCCACCCAGATGAAGAACCCTATTAAAAAGAACGACAACACAAGCGGCATCCGGTGTGTTACCCCAAGAACCGTGTACTTCACATAGGTTTTAAAGAACACCGCGAACAGCACCGCTGTCAGCACCCATCGAAGATCATAGATAGTGATGAGTGAAGAAATTCAAATAGATCGCAGCCCCGAGCGGAACCGTCCAAATAGATCCCGGCCAATTATGAAGCCGGATTTGCAGCCTCCGCCAGGCCTGACACAGGTAACTGGCTACACTCGCATACATAAAACCGCTGTACAGGGGTACCCCAAATACCTTTGTCCATGCTTCTTCCGGATACGACCAGGATCCCATATGAACCTTATAAATCTCCAGTAATAAACCAATCAAGTGAAATACGGCAATGACCTTCAACTCATCCTTTGTCTCAAAACCCGTCAGGTACAATCCGATTTGGACCAGAATACAGATCGGCAGAATCAGATCATACCGGTGCAAAAACGGGAGCTCCACTATCTTGGAAACTCCAAGCGTCAGGAAGATCATTACGGGAAATATGCAGGACATCGCTTGTTGATAGCCAAAAGCAAAAAGTTGTCTAAGAAATCCCATTCAGATCCTCCGTCAAGCGGTCAAATTTTGCTCTTTTGCAACCGAAGCTCGAACCCGTTTTCTCGTTGAGAATAAATACACTCCGCTAATTACGAGAACGGTGCCAGCTACCTGAACGGCTGTCATATGTTCTCCGATAAACAAATAGGCAAGAATCGCAGTAAAAATCGGATTGAAGTTCAGGAACATCCCGGAATGAGTTCCCCCCACTCGCTGCACACCCAGATTCCAAAAAACCATCGCGAGTACGGTAGCCCCTATGCTTACATATACAGTAGCGATCCAGAACGCAGAATCGGGATTGTTTACGGCAAACGAAGGCAGATTAAAAGGCAGCAGTGTAATCACCCCGAATATGCCCGCCCATAGGGTCGACATATAAGGAGAAACATACTGCATCGCCTTCTTGCCGGCCACCGAATACAATCCCCAAGTTCCCACAGCGGCCAACATGAATAGATCTCCTGTATTTAACCGGAAGTGAAGCAATCTTTGTATGTCTCCATGGGAGATTACCACCACAACACCCATCAACGAGACGATCATCCCTATCGTTTGGCGAAACGACATTTTTTCTCTTAAAACAAAAAAAGAAACAATCGCAATCGCAACAGGATTCAAAGCGGATAAGAGACCCACGTTATCAGCGGATGTCCGTTCCAAGGCCAAAAACATGAAAATATTAAAGAATACCACGCCCGTCAATCCCATAAGAAAAAGCGGCAGCAGCGCCTTTTTGGGAGGAAGCAGACGCTTCTCGAATTTCCAAACGATCGGGATGAGGAATAAAATGGCGAGCCCCCATCGCATATTCGTAAGCGTAAGCGAAGAAGCGTGATCGACCAGGAATTTGCCGGCGACAAAGTTCCCTGCCCAAAGAATACTGGTACACAGCAGCAAAACATAAAACACAAAATGCAATTTGGTTTCTCCTCTCACACCCGGAAAAGCTTCCGAGCATTATCGGCTGTATATGCCAACACCTGATCGATTGGCTTTTTATGAATGTGAGCTACAACATCAGCCACTTCACGAATCCACAGAGAATGTGTCTTCTTCCCGGCAAACGGTCCCTCATAGGGCCACGGTCCATCCGTTTCCAATAAAATTTGATCCAGCGGAACCCGACTTGCCAATATTTGATTTCGTTCGCGGTAAACGGCTTCCGGAGTGAACGAAATATAATACCCATGGAATACGATTTTATCGACCGCGTCAAGAGGTGCTTTTAACCAATGAAACACAGCCTTTTTAATGTTGAACTGCAACAGCAGTTCCAGACAGGGCCGTGCCATGGAATGCACTGCATGCAAGATCACAGGCAGATCCCAATCCTTCGCCAGCGCCAAACTCTCCTCGAAAATCTGCCATGATAATGCAGGCACGTTCTCGGGAAGCCTCTCCTTCTCAGGCATAGAATAATACGGCAGCCCAATTTCACCAACCGCACATATTTGATTTCGATAAATCGAAACCAGATTCGCAAGTTCCCTTTGCTCTTGAAACAATCGTTCCCGATTCCGTTGATCCCCTCCGAAAAAATCTGACCTTTCCGGATGAATCCCCAGTCCGACCCTGATGAAGTTCGGGTATCGAGACTGAATATCAAGCAGCTTTCTTCCCGATTCCAACCCCATCGCCGGCGCAATAATCGTTTCGATTCCACCTTCGCTGGCCTCAACAAGCATTCTATGTAATGACTCTTTATCCAACTGATCCAAATGGTAGTGTGTGTCGATCATCAGACGACCTCCCCATCCTCCGGGTGCGGATTATGAGTCCATACCCATAAGGCGGCTGCAAAAAACATCCCCATCGTAACATAAAAAGTCGCCTGCAGCCCGATTGTCCCTGATAACCAACCGCCGGTTAACGGCCCCGCCACCGTTCCGAACAACGTCATGCTGGTGGTAACACCGTATGCCATTCCCCGTTTCTCTTCCGTCACAAAGCGGGAGATCAGAGCGTTACTGGTTGGCATCAAGCCGCCGATAAATAGACCGGCCGCAATTCTCGTCGCGGCAAAAGCAACAATCGTATAAGTTAACGCTGTAAGTCCAAACATACATGCAGTCCCTAACGTTAACGTGATCAATACGACCCGGTGTCCAATCCGATCCCCGATTCGGCCGGCCGTAATGGAGGAAATGGCCGCCGCTCCTCCCGCCAGTGCCAGAATGATACCTGTCAGTGTCGCCACATAGGCATCGGAAGCCGCCATCGATTTGATATAAAGCGGGACAATGGGGGCCGCGATCATCAATCCAAATTGAATGAGAAAATTAATGAAGGCCATCGGCAATAATCCGGGAATGTGAGTGATCGCCGATAAGCTCTTTAAAAAAGGCTCATTCTTCTTCATCGTTTCCGTTCGCGGCGGTTCCTGCACGAAGAAACAGACGATTGCCAAAGAGGTTAAACTGATCAGGCACATAAAGAAAAACGGGAACCGATACCCCAGCGTGTCCGCCAAAAGACCTCCGATGAACGGTCCGGTTGCGGTTCCTGCAATCGTGGCGGTCTGGTAGATTCCAAGTGCAGATCCGGTTTTTTCTTTCGGAGTAAAAGAAGTAACCATTGCGATTGCAGCAGACTGGAATCCGCCGAGCATCCCCTGCAGAATCCTCAGTCCGAGGAACTGGTAGACATCGGTTACAAATCCCATTGCAATCAATACAAATATATTGCTGAGCAATACGCGTTCCACCATCAACTTGCGGCCATGTTTATCCCCGAGGTTCCCCCAGACAGGTCCTAGAAAAGCCGCAAAAAACGGCGCCGCAGCCATCAGGATTCCTGACCAAATTGCGATTTCGTGAGTATCTGTCACGCCAAGATGCGGCAAATACAAGGGTATAAACGAAAAAATAAAACTGAGACTGATCCCCGCTCCGAACTGAACAAAGCACATCATGTACAAATTCCGCTTCCAAGTTTCCAACCGCGCCATCTCCATTGATGTAAGTCACTATACTCTAGTAATTGTACACGAAAAAAGACGCCTGTTACAGGCGCCAAATCCGGATACACAGGTTCAACTTTACAGTTCGACATGGAACACTTCAAGGATGGAAGGAATTTCCGCGATCTCACGAACCACTTCCGGGGTAGCCGGATTGTCGATGCCAAGCACCATAACCGCTTTCCCACCGACTTCCTTGCGGCCCACCTGCATGGTTGCAATATTAATGCCGGCGTCCCCTAAAATCATCCCGATTCTTCCGATCATACCCGGTTGGTCAACATGGGATGTCACAATCATGCGGCCTTCCGGAGAAGCATCAATTGCGAATCCGTCCAGACGAACGATGCGCGGACCGAATCCGTTGTTGAGAGTACCTGCAACCCGTCTTGTTTGATGCGGGGTGGTAACCTCAAGTCCGATCAAATTGGTAAATACGCTGTGCTTGCCTGTCTTCGATTCTACCACCTGAATGCCGGATTGCTCCGCCACGAGAGGCGCATTGACGAAGTTTACCTCAGCCCCGTGGTGATAGGACAGGATTCCTTTTAAAATTGTGCGGGATACAGGTGCCACTTCCAAGTTGCTGATATCACCGCTATATGTGATTTCAATTTTTGTTACCGGATTGTCAACCAATTGAGCTGCCAGCTTCCCAAGTTTCTCTCCAAGCGCCAGATAAGGCTCCACTTGCTTCAGCTTATCGGCCGGGAGAGACGGCAGGTTGACCGCATTCTTGAACGGTTCATCCCGCAGCACTTTCAGAACTTCTTCCGCAACGTCGATGGCGACATTAATCTGTGCCTCTTCAGTGGATGCTCCAAGATGCGGGGTCAATACCACATTCGGGAAGTCTTTTAGCGGGTGATCCTTGGCGAGCGGTTCTTCTTCAAACACGTCCAATGCCGCGCCTGCCACTTTGCCCGATTGTAATGCTTCCACCAACGCTTCTTCTTTGATGATTCCGCCCCGTGCACAGTTGAGAATGCGGACTCCATCTTTCATCATGCCGAATTCGCGTTCTGCAAGCAGATGTTTGGTCTCTTTAATCAACGGTGTGTGAACAGTGATAAAATCAGCCGCTACCACAATCTCATCCACCGTGCACTGCTTTACGTTAAGAGAGTCGGCACGCTGCGGGGATAAGAACGGGTCATACGCCAGCACTTTCATGCCAAAAGCTTGCGCCCGCTTGGCCACTTCCGCGCCGATGCGGCCCAAACCGATAATCCCAAGCACTTTGTTGTTCAATTCAACCCCGACAAACGTCTTCCGATCCCATTCTCCACGATGAATAGAAGCATAGGCTTGCGGGATCTTGCGCGCCATTGCCATCATCATCGCAAATGTATGCTCTGCGGTCGAGATGGTGTTTCCGTCCGGAGCGTTAATGACAACCACCCCGCGCTGAGTAGCCGCTGGAACATCAATATTGTCTACGCCTACCCCGGCACGGCCAATTACCCGGAGACGTCCGGCATGGTCCAATACTTTGGAGGTCACGCGGGTTTGTGAACGGACAAGCAGTGCGTCATACTCGCCAATAATGCTGCAAAGCTCTTCTTCTGGCAGACCCGTTTTAATGTCGACTTGGATATCGTCGGCCTCGAGCAGTTTCCCAAGTCCCTGTTCCGATATCGGATCGCTTACAAGTACTCGAATCATTCTCTTACCCCTCCTGATTGTCCCAGCCCTTTCCTGTAAAAAGACCGTCTGAACCCCTTACAAGAAAAGGGGCCCAGGCGGTCGGCCATATCGTCAGTTGCACTCCCTTGTGGTAATCCCACTTCCGCCAGTCATGCAACCTGCTGGTGAATTCATTTATGAGAAAATTGTATTAGTACAGAGTCCGTATGTCAATCCTATTTTTAGTGACAAATTCGTTACATCGGAGGTAAAAAATGCAAAACGTCGAAACTTTGTTGTTTGAAGACTGGTTCAAAAGCAAAACCGGATTCGTTGCAATCCGTCCCGAATATAACGGTATGGCCATATATGAGTACCGCTCGCTCGATCAGGTGAAACACCATTGGTATCAACATAAAGATGTGGCCTACTCCCACTACGAAGAACTTCGGTTATACCTGCAAGTTTAGGATCTGTGATATGCTAGTGGAAAATGCAAGAGCAGGTGGACAGATTGACCATTGTACGGAAGTGGTGGAACGGAGTCCTCGTCTATGTTGAAAAAGGTGACCCGTTCATGCGTGTATTACAAGCCATTAAGAAATATCCGAGCTGCTATTTTGATTCGCAAAATCTGTGTTGGCATGTGGCGGACGACTATATCCACGTCTTAGAACAAGAAGCTTTCGGTCAAGGTTTCCAGATCGACATTCCGCCGGAACGAAACCTCACCCGCACTTTGCAAAATCGCTGCGGCTGCACATTCGACATCGAAACGACCGGACTCCGGGAAGATTCAAATTCCCACCTTGTGAGCGCCTGTATTGGACTCTCAAAAGAAAATCCTATCGAATTCTGGGTCGATGAGCCGTTCCAAGAGCGGGAAGTGCTCTTACGGATCGCAGAAGTTCTGAAAGAAATGGATGTAATCATCACCTGGAACGGCGATCGGTTCGACATTCCATTCCTGAATGAGCGATTCAAGAAATACCGGATCCCATTTCAAATCAACGCGGTTCAAAGTCTCGATCTGTACAAGATTGCAGAGAAGATGCGTTCCGCCGGGGTCATTCCCTCCGCTGCGCTTCAGGTAGTGGAACGATTTTATGGAATTGTGCGGCCGGATCAACTTCCAGGCCGCTATGTACCCGCAAAATATGCGGAATGGCTCGAAACCGGAAATCCTGCTCTGAGAGACGAAATTCTGCAGCACAACCGGGAGGATGTATTGTTTCTGCTGATGCTTTCTCCTTTCATCTACCAGGGAATCGTTATGGACGACGAATGCGCCTATGACCCGGAAGAAGTTCAACTGCTCGACCGATACGCAATACATATAGAGCGGCTGGAGAAAATGATGGAAGAAAAATTGGAGATGGAGCAGGCGATCCAGAAGCTTGCCGGTAAGTATGGCCAACCCCTGCTTTCCCGCCCGTATGGAGACGTTCTTCTGACAGAAACAGCTTGTACCTTCCAGAAAAAAGAAATCAACTCCCCGCCGATCCGCACCTTCGAGGAGTTGGAAGAATTTTATCGCAATACCTTGGCACAAAAACCAAAACGCAGATGGTCGGAGTAGAAGCCTGCTTTTACTCCAGTTCAATCTGTACGGACAGGATATTCTGCTTCGAGCCGTCTTTCGCGCTGTGAACATAAAACTCAAGTGTTCCAACTTTCCCTTTTAAAGTATCGGGATACTTGACTTGTGCCGTGAAGTCCCCCCACGCCGGTGCTCCTTCGGAAGCCATGATTACTATTTCCTCCCGGCCGGTATCCGGCTGAACAATCCCTTTTCCATCCGGCCCCAGTAACCTCACTGCTCCTACCGCTTCAAAGGCCCGCAATTTTCCTTTTACCTGAAAGCCGGTGCCCGAATTTAGCCGTTGAATATGCGTGATTTCATACGCATCATTTCTCAATTTTTTGTCTGTTAGCGATTGTCCGGAACCAGTTTTCCATCCGCGAATCACTCCGTCGTCAGCCGGCTTTGTCGGCTGCTGCCCCTGATTATTTTGGGCAGGCGGTTGATTGTTTTGGTTGGGTGTCTGGTTTTGATTCTGATTTTGACTGGGTGGGTCCTGACCTACCTGGCCGTTCCAAGTGCTCTTCTCCGAACATCCCAACAGGCTTGCCCCAAGGACGATTGTGGCAAACAAGGCTAGACTCTTCTTCACTGCAGCCCATCCTTTCTCCCTTTGTAAAAACTTGTGTGTAAGTAAGACGCATCCCCAAACAAGAAAGTTACAAAAAACATCCCTAGCAGCGGTTATATTCACTCTCTAGGGATTCGCATCCGTTTCGATTCAGTTTTTTCGGGCGAACAAATGAACCGTGTCATCGCTGACGACCTGATCGAAGATGGTAAACCCGCTTTTTTCAAAGATCTCATCCAGCTCCTGCGGAGTATAGAAGGCGTAGTACAGACCGTCTATGAAACCGTCTTCCCCTTCCGACAAAAACGAAGCGTACAGAACACCGGTGTCTTTTAAAACACGCCGCACTTGCGAAAGGGCGATCGGAAGATCTTTTTTCATCAGGTGAAGCAATGACATGTTGGCCCAAATTCCGTCAAACATATCGTCCGGATAGGGCAAATTGCGAAAATCTCCTTTTGTGAAAGCAACGTCCGGGTCTCCGACCGTTTGTTTTGCTACGGCGAGCATTTCTTCTGAAATATCCATCCCCTGCACATGGACTCCGTACCTCTTGAGAGTCAGCGTATCTCGACCGGCCCCGCTGCCAAGATCCAAGATGCGTTCCCCGAGCAGCATTGCGGTAAATCGCGCGACCAATCCCGGGGTCAAATCGGTATGTCTCCATTCGTGAGAACGGGCCAATTCGTCATATCGCTGTTTTGTCCGTTTAATATAATCCATGGATACCGCCCCATACAATTTGTTATTGAATATTGTATTCGTTGTCGATAAATCGATTCCCTTCCTAAAAAAGAAAATCTCAAGCCCCCGCAGCTTGAGATTCAGAAAAAGGCGAAACCGCTTTCATCGAACGCCCAAAAAAGACAGGCATACCCACCAGCGATATTCTTCTTCTGTTCCATAACTTTCCAATTCTTTGTAGTACCGAATGAATTCCTCACTCGTCATCCCAAACTTCCGCTCGCAGGTTTCCACAAACGAACGCATTGCCTGTTGCCGTTGTTCTAAATATTGTGTCATACCTGACCCTCCTTCGAGATTAAGTATAACACATTCGATTAAATATGTCACTCCCATTTCATTTTTCAAGGGAGTTGTTCCATCAACTCCTCCGCTATTTCGGCAGTACCACAAGATTGGCCACCATTGGGCCATGGGTTTTCGGATCCAGGTGGGTTAAGCATCGGATTTGAAACGTACCCGGCTTATCGGCATGGAAGGAGACCGTTTCGATCTTGCCCCGCCCGACGTGGCCCTTCAGATTGTATCCTTCAATCACGAATGGATGACTTTCCCCTTTGACTCCATAAAATTCAAGAACCACCCTATCCCCCTGATTTACCACAATGAATCCTGGATCCCAACGATACGCTTCAATCATTTGCTTTCCGTCCTGACTGCTCCACTTGATTTCATTGGTAACCATCGATACCTTAATGGAATTGACCGCTGCGCTTCCCGGCAGGACATGTTCTTTGCCGCTCACTTGATTCATCATCCACGTAGCTCCACCTACGAGTACAACCATAGACAGCGCGAGTACCAGCGATTTGCCCGTACTTAATCCCAATTTGGCCATAAAAAATCCTCCCTACATGGTTTGTCTTTACCATGTATACGGAGGATTCGTCCTTCTATTCTACCTTCAAAATTTCAAACGTCATTTCGCCGCTCGGTGCCGGGACTGTGACCGTATCCCCTTTTTGTTTCCCTAACAATGCTTTCCCAATCGGAGATTCATTCGAGATTCGTCCTTCAAGCGGATCTGATTCCGCCGGTCCAACAATCGTATACACTTCCTCGTCGCCATTTGGAACTTCGCGAATCGTGACAGTCGAACCAACGCTGACAACATCCTTAACCTTATCTTCTTCCCGGATCAAAACAGCGTTGCGCAGTTGGTTTTCCAACAGCAGGATCCTGGATTCGACCATTCCCTGTTCGTCTTTTGCCGCTTCATACTCGCTGTTCTCACTCAAATCACCGTAGGAACGAGCAATTTTCAAGCGCTCCTTTACCTCGGCGCGCTTTGTTGTTTTTAAGTATTCCAGCTCTTCCTCAAGTTTGCGAAGTCCTTCCTGTGTGACATAAAATTTGTTGTCACTCACTACACATGTACCCCCTATCTCTATGACCCCCATATTGTACCAACAAATTTTGTCAGCGCAAAGGGGTTATTTCAAAGGGTCACGGTATTCCTGCTTGGTGATCACGAACGACTGCCCATTCCACATTTCGTGGATTTCCCAGAATGGCATTGTTGCACTGGTACGGGTTGGTATTGCGTCTTTTCGATGGGTGACCATCACCCATCCTTTAGCAGTCTTCTGAACACGGTCAAAGGTGGCTTGTGAATGCCATACAGGTACCAAGCCCATTTCCGTGACGGTAAACATAGTACCATATTGATACCGTCCTGCACAGTTACACGTCTCTACAAAAATAAACTCGGGTCTTTTGTCAGAGACGATGTTCTCGAAAATGCTTCCGTTAGGCATCCACTCGAGGTGTACACTGCCGGCGGTATCCGATATGGTACGCAGTTTTGTCAACTTCCATGTACGGGCACCATTAGCATTTGTTTCCCCTGCCGCTTCATACAGATTGCCGTATCCGACAAGCTTCCCGTCAGAGACGGACTGCATGGCAACAATCCAACGATTGGGCTGCAGTACACCTATAAACCCGATTTTCGGCTTTTCGCCTTCTAATTTGGCAACCTCTTTCTGCAGCCTGGTTACAGATTCAGACGGAGTCTGTACAATGATGCTGCCATCTTCTATCCGGTAAGGAATTGTAAGCAGATCGAACAATTGACGGTTGGGCAGCAGCAGGGCATCCATTTCGGCGACCGGCGCATTTTTCAACACGAGCCATCGACCATCCAAGAGAGCGGCTACCCGTCCCGGCTGCACTTCCAACTGGTGATCACCATATCGAATGATTCTCTCCTCACCTCGAGCTTCAACGGAAATCTGCAGGATTCCCTGGAGAGAATTTACATCGACCAGCACATCTCCTCCCGCACCACGGGGAGCGAAAGGCAGTTGTACAGGAATCTCGTTGACCTTTAATGCGGAATGCTTTGTTTCAGCATACACCAAACGAGGTGATAACAAACTTATGAACAACATGACTATAACCAGAACACGGGATTTCATAGATCATTTTCCTCCTTTTCTTTTCTTAGGATGAAAAGAAGGAGAAAAATTTATGAATCCTTACAGGTCTTCTTCCTGAAGAATATTTAATTCTTCCAAGTGAAAACCAGTTTGTTTGGCAAGTCTGGCGTTTTGTTTCCGAATGCTTTTTTCAATGCAATTTCGAATAAACCTTGCGTTTGAAAAATTGTATTTTTGTTTTTCCCGGAAACACAGATTCATCAGAGCTTTCTGATACGACAGAGTGACTTCATAATCGTATTCTTTTGCGATATGCTTGGAGATCAGGAGGAGTTCCTCTGCCGTATAGTCGGGAAAATGCAGCTGGTAAGGGATGCGTGAACCCAAGCCGGGATTGCTGCCCAGAAACTTTAACATCGGTTCCCGGTAACCCGCAAATATTACGATAATTTCGTCGCGATGATCCTCCATATATTTCAGGAGAGTTTCGACTGCTTCCATCCCAAAATCATTCGGGTTGTCCCGCACGAGAGCATATGCCTCGTCAATAAACAGAATCCCGCCTTTCGCCTCCTGCAAAACGGACATCGTGTCTTTGGCTGTGTGCCCGACATAGTTTCCCACCAGATTTACACGGCTTACCTCACGAAATTTTTCCTCTTTCAGGATCCCGATTCGATGGAACAGCTTGGCAAGGAGTCGGGCCACCGTTGTTTTGCCGGTTCCCGGATTGCCCAGAAAAGCCATGTGCATACTCATGGACGGGGTCTTAAACCCTTGTTTCTTGCGAAACTGCTGCACCGCCGTGTAATGTGCCAATTCGTGGATGGTGGATTTAATAGGTCCTAAGCCGATCAGCTTATCCAGTTCCTGAAGAGCTTCCTCATAATCCATACTCGGAAGCGTCATCCGCTCGGCTTCTTCCGAATCGGAGGCTTTCGGAATTACAGGATGCCGGAAAGGCGGCGGGTCCAACAGTGTCTTTTTCCCTGTATTCTTGGAGTATGTGAATGTGAGCGTATTCTGACTCATAGAGCCACCCCTTATTTAATGTCCGACTGTTACTCTATCGTATGAGGACATTAAGAAGGCGAGTACTCTAATACCCCTTGACAAGCCCTCCATCCACCACATAAATTTGCCCGGTTACATAGCTCGATTCATCCGAGGCGAGGAACAGCGCCACATTGGCAAACTCCTCGACGGTTCCGTATCGTCCAACCGGAATCTGTTTGGTCCAGTTTTCTTTCACCGCTTCCGCAGCGAGACCAGTGTTGTCAGCAGCGATCTGATCCAATTCCCGCACCCGGTCTGTATCAATTCGCCCTGGAGCCAAATTGTTCACCAAAATTCCGTGTGGAGCCAATTCTTGCGATAAAGTTTTGGTCAATCCGTTGACTGCCGCCCGGATTGAATTGGACAGAATCAGGTTTGGAATCGGCTGCTTGACCCCTGCTGATGTAATATTAATGATGCGACCGCTGTTTTTGTGCATCATCATGGGGAGAATTCCGCGAGTCACCCGCACGACACTCATCAAATTCAATTCAAACGCATTTTGCCAGGCCTCATCGTCAAAATCGAGAAAGGTTCCGGCAGGTGGTCCGCCAGCGTTGTTAACCAGAATATCAACCGTTCCATATGTAGTCCTGACTGTGCCAATCAATTTCTCGATATCGGCTTTACGGGACACATCCACTGCGAGAGCGGTTACCTCCGCCCCGGTGATGTTGCGAATTTCTTCTGCGGCCGCCTGAATGCTTTGCTCATCACGGCTCGCAATCACCAATTTGGCCCCTTCCTGCGCAAATCGCAGTGCTATGCCTTTTCCCAATCCTTTGCTGGCAGCGGTAATCACGGCAACTTTTCCTTGAAGTCTCATCATGCTCTCTCCTTTTTTCCATTCCGTTTGAATTCCTCGATAAAATAACGGGAGTGAATCCGAAGAACATCGATCTCTCCCGTCTCGTTCGTTTCAAAAAAGACAGTGACGGGAACCCACTCTCCCCCCTCACGGTGAACCCTGACGGTTTGATGATAACTCCGCACCGGTTGTCACAAAATGTTACGTTTCAATCTATTCAACGTTATTGTACACTATTGCCTAGGTAGGTAAACAGATCTATTTTCAAGCGGGTTTGATTTATGATAGGATAGAAAAAGTAGAAAGGGAGGTTGAAACCAGATCATGAAACAGTATTTAAAAGGTCTTCTCGTTGCAGCGGTACCTGCTACACTGGGGATCCTCTTCGGGCTTGGAATCATTTTCTATGGTCTCAATCATATGCACAAAACCGAAGAAGCTTCTGCTAAGCCAGCGGAGGACAAGAAGCAGACGCAATCCTCCGGCACCGCTAACGCAGATATGAAAAGCTTTGTGCAGCAGAACTGCGCAAGCTGCCATGGCGCAGACCTTAAGGGGAATGTCGGTCCATCCCTCGTAGCAGCAGGTCAAAAGCTGAGCGAGCAGGACATCGCTAAAGTTCTTAAGGAAGGCAGAGGCATTATGCCAAAAGGTTTGGCAAACGGCAAGGAAGCGGAAGTTGCGAAATATCTGAAGTCTCTCAAATAAGTGGAAACCCACCCCTGACCCATTATCCGGATCAGGGGTTTTTTGCCCAAATGAATCCTGAGGTGATTCCATGTCTGCTCACTTGTACCCAGATCCCCTTTCGTTCGCCCTCACCCCTACACCCTTGCAGCCTTTGGTTAGGCTGTCCGAAATTATCGGGAGAGAGGTGTGGATCAAACGGGATGACATGACCGGATGCATCGCCACTGCAGGAAACAAAGTCCGCAAATTGGAGTACCTTTTGGCGGATGCTTTGGAACAAAGGGCTGACTGCATTGTGACCACCGGCGGTCCCCAATCCAACCACGCGCGAGCTGCTGCAGCGCTGGCAGTCCGTTTGGGACTCGAACCGATCCTTGTATTTGCCGGCCGTGACCCCGGAACCCGAAAAGCAAACCTGTTGATGAATGAGTTATTGGGTGCCCGTTTGGTCTTCAGCGGATCCTTTACTCCGGAAGACCAGTCTGCTGCCCTGAACAAAGTTTGCGAAGAGCTGCGGCAGCAAGCACGCAACCCTTATCTGATTCCGGTTGGGGGTTCAAACGGGTTAGGAACACTGGGATACATCGATGCTTACAAAGAATATTCCCGGCAAGCGCAAGCTCACGGTTTACAATTCGATTGGATCTTTGTTACAACCGGTTCAGGCGGGACCCATGCAGGGTTATTATTGGGGCAGCAATCGGTTCAGAACGATATCGATTCATGTGAGAAACTGATTGGCGTGAGTACTTGGCTTTTAAAAGAAAAAAGCAAAGTTCTGGTTGCATCCTGCATGGACCAAGCAAATGAACTGCTGCCTGTATTTCCGAAGGGAAATCGACCGGATATCCAAATTGACGACCACTACCTCGGAAGAGGATACGGCATTACAACGCCCGAGTGTTTGGAAGCGGTCCGATTGATCGCCAAGACGGAAGGCATCTTTTTGGATCAAGTTTACACGGGCAAGACAATGGCGGCATTGCTCGACTATGTAAAAAAAGGAACCATACAGCCGACCGATCGCGTACTCTTTTGGCACACAGGAGGTGCACCCGGGATTTTCGCTCGGGACTGGGCATAGGGAGAGAAACAACAAAAAAGAAAGACCTCAACAGGTCTTTCGCTTGCTGCATATATTTTATCGATGCAAGAACACTTTCCCGAGGGAAGCAACCAGATCCTGGTTCTCAGGCAGTGTAAAGCTGATCGGTTCACGTTGGTCCGGATAAAGGTGCACTTGTGTACTGTCCTGTTCCGGATGGAACAAGACTGTCAACTCCCTGATACCAAAGCTTGATTCTTTTCCCGCCGTAAAGTCAAACTCTTGATACCTTCCATTCCAGTAGCGAGAATCCAATTTTTCTTGAAATCCCAGCTTATGAAGCGCTTGTAGAACACGCACTTGATCCTGATTCGGCTGAACAATAATCGCTTCGAGGTTTAAAAACTCTTCTGCTGAACGTGTCGGCTCATTCAAAGACAGCTTCGGTCGCACATAGTAGCGAATGGCGTGCGTGGAGACAGGAAGCCACTGGGGAATCTCATACGAAAAACTGAACTCCACAATCTGACCATCTTCGGAAGTCCATGGTTTCTCGGTCTGAAACTCGTCGATTTTTTCTTCGATTACTTCGTCATTCAGCTGAGCCTTTAACACAAATTCAACTTCAATGGCAGTGTCAGTGCGCTCCATGAACTCCCGCCAGAATAAAAAGCTGCCTAAAAGCGTTTCCCCGGCGGGAATTTGGTTCCGGGCGAGCTTAAGAATGATTTCAGGTCGATCACACCCAAGCTCAGCCATAGAGTTATTCAGCACCCCGATTCCTCCATTCAGTTTTTGCCCTTATACATAGTATACACCAAGATGAATCTTTCGCGCACTGCTCTGTTACGCTCTGACAACCAAATAAACACCGTTTGACAGCCTGGCAACGTCACCGCGTAAAGCATTTGCCACTTCCTTGACCAGAATTTCCTGTTCCTGCTCATCCTTGCAGATAAACATGGTGGCCTTCCCGTTCTTTACGATTGATTCGTCAGGCGTAACGATCGACAGGATTTGATAATTCGGATTCGTTGCATCGCGCCGCATTACGACACATCTCCTCGAAACAGGTTTACTTCCAAACTGATTCGGTACAGTTCGTGATGGGGCCGGATCAATACGGCCACCCCCTCTTTTTCGACGAAATTCTGCACATCTTTCGTTCCGACCAGGTTGCTCACGAATATATCCTCCACATATAACTGGTTGTTCTTCATTTGAATTTTGGCAGGTATAACGTCGGCAATATCCCCGACTGTCTGTCCCTTGGTAAAACCGGTGATGAAGAAAAATACCAAAGCCCCCATACCCGTCCCAATTACTGCTTGCCAGACGATATGATCCACCCAATTTCGACTGACTTGAAACCCTATTCCTGTAAAAAGAGCCACTACCAACGCAAAATAGTTCCGGGCTTCAAATGTCTTTGCAATCCCGTCTATGTACGCGTCCCCACGCTGTGTGAACTCTGTATTTTCCAGATCTTTCAAACTTCCCCGCTCCATTTTTCGCACATCGCGAAATTGCTGAATCGCAAGTGAAAGAAACGTTACCGCAATAAAATTTTTCGTCATAATCGCCGGAACCGCAACCGCTCCCAGAGAAGCCGCGACAAATCCAGTCAGCAAATGGATCAGATACCCGTTCGGGTAGGTCGGGTACTGGCGGTAGTCCTCTTTCAAAGTCAGGAATCTCGCCAACGTTCCCGTTATGATGGCGGTGATGATCAGAATCAGATGTTCTTTTGAGATCAGCCCGTCCCGCATCAAATTCCTCCTATCGGCGAATCCAAGCGAAAGCAGTAGACAACTTACAAGGATTGTGAGTACAATCACTTAGAGGAGTACTTCTGGGTGTAGTATTTTCAAAATCGCACCTGAGCAGTAAAGAAAATCCTTGCCAATAATTGAGAGGATGAAAAGAGGAGAGAATGAAAGAATTCATTTACACTGTCTTAACCACGTTGACAGACTTAGGGTACCTTGGAATTGCAATTGGTCTGATGATCGAAATTATTCCAAGTGAAATCGTGTTAGCCTACGGCGGTTTCATGGTGTCACAAGGAAAGATTTCTTTTTTGGGTGCGGTGATTGCCGGAACAATCGGCGGTGTACTGGCCCAGCTGTTCCTCTACTGGATGGGATATTATGGGGGAAGACCGTTTTTGGAGAAGTACGGAAAGTATATCCTCATACATAAGAAACATATCGACATGGCAGAAAATTGGTTTAACCGATACGGTTCCGGGGTGATTTTTACAGCCCGCTTCATACCGGTTGTCCGGCATGCTATCTCAATACCCGCCGGCATCGCAAAGATGTCATTTATCAAATTTATCGGCTATACCACTCTCGCTGTGATCCCCTGGTCCATCTTTTTTCTTTACTTGGGAAAAGAACTGGGGAGCAATTGGAAACAAATTAACGAAATTGCGAAGCCTTATGTCCAACCCGTAATTTATGGGGCAATTCTTCTGACCATTGCTTATATTCTCTATGGACTTTACAAGAAGAAAAAACAACGATAAAACAGCAGACGAAAGCTCACCTTCAAGCAAGGTGGGCTTTTTGCTGCAGGCAAATTTTGCAGCTTGCCGGCTTTGTTATGTAAAAAGTAAAGTGAAATTAAAACCATTAATTTCAGAGAGGAAGTTCGTTATGAAAAAGTGGCCGTTATTCGCCTGTTTGCTTTTTGTCGCCGCCGTACTGCTGTTTCTCGTACAACGAACGCCTCATGCACAATCCACCTTAGCGCATATACCCGACAAAATGGTCGCATTAACTTTTGACGACGGGCCCGACCCCCGCTTTACGCCCGCTATCCTGCAAATGCTGAAGGAACGACATTTGACCGGAACATTTTTTCTGATTGGAGAGCATGTGTTACAGCATCCGGATCTGACAAGAGAAATCGTGAAAAACGGTCATCAAGTGGCCAACCACTCGTTCACTCATCCGCACCTTGAAGATTTGAAACGGGATGAGGTGTATAAGGAACTGTCGGAGACCGACACGGCTCTCCTGACCGTTCTGGGTCCGGGCACTCCAACTCCGCATTACTTCCGCCCGCCGCGTGGCGAAGTGAGTTCCGCCATCACTGACACAGTCGAAGAGATGAATAAAGAAATGGTGTTATGGAATGTTTGTGTAGAAAACCACAGCACAAAGACACCCGAAGAGGTCAGACAAAGAGTAATGAAATTGATAGATGAGCGAAACGGAGGGATCCTGCTCGCGCATGACGGAGAGCTTGACCGGACGCTTACCGTTCAGTCTCTTCCACTGATTTTGGACGATCTGCAGCGGAAAGGATACCAAATAGTACCTCTCGATGTCTATTTGCAGGCGCAAAGGAAGATGGAAGGCCAGTGATCGAGTATTATTGCTGATTTTGGGGAAAATGTGGATGGGGTGAGCATATGCGCGGACTGAACTTCCAGCTATGGCAGGTAACGAATCAACATTTGGGAGATAATGGACAAACCGTTGCGATTGAGCTGCATGACCCGGACGGCTGGTTTGATGCAAATGTCAGATGGGACGGGTGTATGGAAATTCACCTTCATTCAAAGACGGAAGAAGGCACCAAACTTACCGATACGATTCATACCTGTGACATTGACGGGCTGATTGAGAAACTGCGGGATTTAAAGCAAATCAGCCAGGAGTACTTCGATTACGAGGGATATTGGAAACAGGAGGATCAAGAGGACACCATCTAGCAACCAGTCCCATAACCAAAACTTTCCCGAATGGCATACCATTTTCAAATGGAAGTTTTTTCGGTTCCCTCTAATTTTTTCATTGGCAGCTATCTCAACTGATGGATAATATGATCCGCCGTCCGAATCGCCAGGGCAATCGTTGTCAATGTTGGATTTGCAGCTCCGCTGGTAGGCAGCACGCTGTTGTCGGCCACATAGAGATTTGGTATACCATGGATTTGACCAAAACGGTTTGTTGCGGATGTAGAAGGATCATCCCCCATGCGACAAGTACCAACTTCATGTGTATCGTCTCCCGGAACCCTTAAGCAAAGATCAGGTTCCCCGTTGTTCAAAACAAACGATGCTCCCATGTCGTGAACAGCTTGTTTTACCGCATCAGCAAGCTCACGAATCACTGCTTTGTCCCTTTCACTATAGGAGAAATTCACTTGTATTTCCGGAACCCCATATGCATCCGCTCTAGTGGGGTCAAGGAACATCCTGTTTTCATACCGCGGCTCAACAACACCGAATGAATGGATTTCAAAACCCACTTCCGGTAACAGGGGTTCTACATCATAAGGCTGATGCCAGTAAAATCTTTCGAAGTGCGGGCCCATGATTTGGATCTGATAGGGACGATTGTCTGCACGGGGGATCAAAATACTGAGCGTCCCCAATACCTCAGGAAAATCGGTACGCTTCACTTTTGCTCTTGCAAAGATTTTGGAGTGATTCATTAAATACTGCCCGATCGCTCTGCCTTCGATTCCGGAATAAAGCAGCAAACGTGGCGTTTCCCATGTGCTTCCCGACAACACAACGGTCCTTGCTCTGAGCACATAAGACTTCATTTCAGGGGTCATGACCTCGATCCCGACTGCTCGCCCATGTTCAGATAGCACCCGGGTTGCCCGTGCTTGAACCGCAAGATCAAAGGGGTGACGGTTTAAAGCTGTGGCAAGGAACACGATGGAACTGAAAAATGGGTTTGCACGGAGTTGCCCAAATTTCGTTTCCGACAGATCAACAGCCATCGGCTGTTCTATTACGTCTGGAAAACTCCTTTCCCGAAGGCGAGTCAGCAATATTTCCGTTACCTTAGAACCTTGCGAATAGAGTCTCGAAACGTTCAGAACCCCTTCAGCAATATTATAATAGGGTTCCATCTCATCAAAGGTAACAGGCCACTGAGCAATATCGACCGGGTGCATGCGGGGGGTAACCGCCCACCAGAACAAGGTTCTTCCCCCTAAAGCAAATAGCTGCATGGCCCCCGGAAAGTCAGGAAGGAATTTTCCCAGTGGTTTCACGTTATTCCAGAAAAAATTATGCTTCCGTTGTGCATTCATGGTTGCAACATTAAATGAATGGGTTGGCAGCAACAGATCCCCTTGTTCGACCACCCCTATCCGTCTGCCGCTTCTTGCCCACTTATCACATAATCTCCAGAGCGCAGCTCCTCCTCCCGCCCCGGTTCCCACAATCAGCACATCATAATCTGTTTTTTCCATTTCCTCTAATGGAGTAAGTGGGATCCAGTGCTTCTGATCGGTCGTTGGAGGCGGGGGAAAGCAAACAGGAATATCGGTTAGATTTAGATAATTCACTCTTTGTCCTGCAATTGTCCTATCAGGGTCGGTAATATCCGGGTTGAGGGACATTAGCTGCTCTAATTCAATACGGAGTTTTGAAGCGATGATTCTTAAGGTCTCTCCGTCAAGAGCAATATAAACTTGCAAGGGATTTCACATCCTTCGATGGAATTTCCCAACATTTATATGCCAATGGTGCGATTTTAAGACTTAGCGGGAATTAAGATTCGATTCGAGTATCTGTTCTCGCTATATCGCTCAGTTCCAGGGTCATGTTTTTGAGCAGCTGGATGACGGAGAACAGCTCCTGCACACCCGTGGATTGTTCAATCGTATAATTTGTTGTCTTTTCCATCTCCCTTACGACCATTGAAATCCGCTGATTCATCTCATTTAAGAGCTGTGTAATATTTTTAGTTGAATGGGAAGTAGTATCCGACAGCCGTCGAATTTCTTCTGCAACGATGGAAAACCCGCGTCCGTGCACACCTGCTCGTGCAGCCTCAATTGCCGCATTGATACCAAGTATATTGATCTGACTTGAAATCTTTTTAATCAATTCACTCATTTCTGAGGTTTCTTCGATTCTGGTTTGGACTAAACTGGCAGATGCGTTTACTTGTTGACTCGTACAGGCAAGTTCTTGCGAACTCTTGGCAAGGTTTTCGACATTTCCCGCAATGCTCTCGACTGCCTCATTAAGTTGATTGGCCATACTTTCGATCCGTTCTTCCAAGTCAATTGACATACCGGTTGACAGACAGCCTACAACTTGTCCATTCTCCACAATCGGGAAACCGGAAGCAATGTAGGGAACACCGTATACATCCCGGGAAACTCTCTTGATTACTTGTCTACCTTCATGTACGGCCGTATAGTTAATCCCACCCGGTCGCAAAGGATGACCAACTTGGATCTTTAGATCGAACGCAGTAGCCGGATAATAGGCTAAATATTTCTCCGTGTCCGTAATCACAACCATACAATCAATGACAAGACCCTTATTCAAAATTTGGGCAACAGCCAACAGGCTTTTTAATATCTCCGACAAATTGCCGTCTCCTTTCAAACGTACCGATATAAAGAAAGACCCCAACAAGGGAATCCGTCTTTTAGTTAACAGTTCCAATGATGCGGTCTCTCAATTTCTCAGACCTTACCTGCTATGTGATTCTTTCTATTCCTCGTCTTTTTCCCAATTCATTGTGCGCTTCACCGCTTTTTTCCACCCTTTATAAAGCTTGCTTCTTGTTTTTCTTCATCCATACGGGGTTCAAAGTCTGCGTCCAATTGAGAATTCTTGGCCAACTCTTCTTTCTTCCAGAACCCGACGGATATTCCCGCCAGATAGGCTGCACCGAGAGCAGTTGTTTCTGTTACTTTCGGACGTTCCACTTTGACTCCCAAAATGTCAGCTTGGAATTGCATCAACAGGTTATTCGCAACTGCTCCACCATTTACCCGCAAAGCTTGCAGACGAATTCCTGAATCGCTTTCCATTGCACCCAGACATCTTTCGTTTGATAAGCCAGAGAGTCTAAAGTAGCTCTGATAATGTGTTCTTTGGTGGTACCTCTTGTTAATCCAAAAATAGCGCCTCGCGCATACATATCCCAGTAAGGAGCTCCAAGTCCTGCAAAGGCCGGAACGACATAAACCCCGTCAGTATCCTTCACCTTACCCGCATAGTACTCGGAGTCAGGCGCCGAACCGATTATTTTTAGTCCGTCCCGCAGCCACTGGATCGCCGCACCGGCAATAAAAATACTTCCTTCCAGTGCATATTCCACTTTACCGTCCAAACCCAAAGCAATTGTTGTAAGTAAGCCTGATTTGGAAGCAATCAGCTTCTCACCCGTATTCATCAGCATGAAACAACCGGTTCCATATGTGTTCTTAGCCTTTCCTGGTTCAAAACAGGTTTGTCCGAATAGCGCTGCTTGTTGGTCGCCTGCCACCCCGGAAATTGGGATTTCTGCCCCACCAAAGGTTTCGGGATGGGTAACGCCATAAACCTCACTTGATGGCTTGACCTCCGGCAGCATGGAAGCGGGAATGCCAAGCTCATTCAACATTTTCTCATCCCATTTGAGTTCTTTAATGTTATAGAGCATCGTCCTCGAAGCATTCGAGTAATCGGTCACGTGGACTTTGCCCCTGGTTAAATTCCAGATCAACCATGTATCGACCGTTCCAAACAGTAACTCGCCTCTCGCCGCTTTTTCCCTGGCACCCTCAACGTTGTCAAGAATCCATTTTACTCTGGTTCCCGAGAAATACGCGTCCACTACAAGGCCTGTATTATCGCGGATGTAGGGCTCAAACCCTTTGTCCTTCAATTGATCACAAATCCCTGCTGCTCTGCGATCCTGCCAGACGATCGCGTTATGGATCGGTTTCCCCGTGGTTTTATCCCAAACGATCGTCGTTTCTCTTTGGTTCGTGATTCCGATCGCAACTACCTCTTGCGGCCAAATCCCGGTAGTCTCCAAAACTTCCCGCGTGCGTTCCCCAGATTTCCATCGGATCATGTTCTACCCAGCCTGCTTTTGGATAGATCTGCGTAAATTCCTTTTGCGCAATCCCCACAATATTCCCTGCTTTGTTAAATAAAATCGCTCGAGAACTGGTGGTTCCTTGATCAAGTGCCAATACGTATTGTTTCTCCATTGTAATTCCCCCTTAGGTTAAAGATTTAGGCACCAAAAGCAGCCACGTAGAAAAGTGCTCCTAAAACACCACCGATGATTGGACCTGCGACTGGGATCCAAGCATAGCCCCAGTCAGAATGTCCTTTCCCTGCTATCGGGAGTACAAGGTGTGCAATTCGCGGTCCAAGATCACGCGCCGGATTGATGGCATATCCAGTTGTTCCGCCTAAAGAAAGACCGATTGCTACAATCAAAAACCCTACGATCAATGGATTCAGACCTTCTGTGAATTTGTTAGCACCGATAGCCAAGATCGCCAATACCAAAATAAAAGTACCAAAGATTTCACTAATCAGATTGGCTCCTGTGCTGCGGATCGCTGGCCCTGTACAGAAGACTGCCAATTTCAGATCTTTTTCTTCCGTCTGACCCCAATGCGGCAGATAGTGCAGCCACACCAGAACAGCCCCCAGGAATGCTCCAATCATTTGTCCGAGAATATAAGTAGGAACCTGTTTCCACGGGAATTTTCCGATTGAAGCCAGTCCGATTGTCACGGCCGGGTTTAAATGAGCTCCACTGATGGCGCCCACTGCCACCCCCTTTCAGACAAACAAAAAACAGCCAATATCATCCACGGAAAAGGGGTTCCTCTTCAGATATCGGCTGTTCTCATATTCTCACAGCTAGATCTATTCACTTATTGTCTTGATTATAGACAACCTTTTTAAAAATGTAAACCCTTACATTTTTAAAATTTCTAAATTCACTAATACAAACTGACTGTTTTAGCTTTTAGGTGGATTTTTTAATTAAGGACATCTCAACAAGTTCTGCCAGATCAAGTGCACGAACCTGTTCATCGGCATCGAACTGTTTGATCCCATCCCCCATCATTATTAGACAATACGGGCAGTTGCTTCCGATCACGGAAGGTTTCCCATCGAGAGCCTGTTCGACACGTTTTGCATTTACGCGGACACCCTCATGCTCCTCGATCCACATTCTGCCGCCCCCGGCTCCACAGCACATGCTGTCTTCTTTATTGCGCTCCATTTCAACCAATTCAACACCCGGAATCGCATTCAATATATTGCGAGGAGCATCATAGATGCCATTGTACCGGCCCAAATAACAGGAATCGTGATAGACCACCCGTTCTTCAACCCGGTTGCCTAACTTGATACGTTCTTCCTTGATCCACCGATCGACCAATTGCGTATGGTGATAGACCTCCGCTTCGAGACCAAAGTCCGGATAGTCATTTTTGAATGAATTGAACGCGTGCGGGTCACATGTAACGATCTTCTTTACACCGTACTCCTTAAAGATTTCAATATTTTGTTGGGCCAGTTCCTGGAATAGAAACTCGTTCCCGACACGGCGAGCAGTATCGCCGGAGTTCATTTCTTCATTCCCCAGTATAGCGAACGAAATGCCCGCTTCGTTCATAATCTTCACAAAGGATTGGATCACTTTGCGGTTTCGGTTATCATAAGAACCCATGGACCCCACCCAGAAAAGATACTCAAATGTGTCCACTTCATCTACGGTAGGAATGGTAAGATCGGGAAACTCGTTCCGCCACTTGACACGGTCGTTTCGATTGATCCCCCACGGGTTTCCTTGACGTTCAATGTTGTTTAGGGTTCGTGTCACCTCAGCAGGCATGCTTCCCTGTGTCATAACCAGATGACGGCGCATGCCGTAGATGAGTCCAAGATGCTCATTGCCGACCGGGCACTGATCTTCACAATTCCGGCAGGTTGTACACGCCCAGAGTTCCTGATCGGAAATCACATCCCCGATTAACGAAATTTCGTTTATATCTCTTTCCTGCACTTGCCATGTCGCTTCCTGGCGATGCATCGTGGGCGTTATATCGGTGTGCAAATGAGGACTGGGTTCGAATCCTTCAGGTTCTCCGTGGGCAAAAGGAACCTCGGTCATAACATGGACCATGCCTGCGGGCGCGGTCATGATTCTGCCGGGAGCCCAAGGTGACAGACCAAGCATTGCCTCCGCTTTTTCGTTCAAATGGTCACGAATCTTGGTCATCAAGTGCATCGGGGACAGCATTTTTCCGGTATTCGAGGCGGGACACATATTGGTGCACCTGCCGCACTCCACACAGGCATAGAGGTCGAGGAGTTGCCCCTTGGTGAAGTCTTCTACCTTGTTTACCCCAAACTCTTCAACCGTTTCGTCCGAGAAATCCAGTACGCTCGGCTTGCTCGGCGGACCCATATTGGAAAGCAAGATATTAAATGGTGCAAATAACAGATGGGCGTGCTTCGACTGAGGTACATAAAGCAGGAAAGCAAGCAAAATGAGGAGATGCGCCCACCAAAATACATAAAAGAGCCAGTATGCGGCACTGCTGCCAATTCCTGCAAAAAATCCCGCGATGAAGGAGGAAAAGGGACTGTAGACGGATGCGCCATGTCCTAACCAAATTTTCTCAAAAGCAAGTGTCAACACCACACTCAACATCAGGGTAAAGATAAACCAATAAAGAATCGTCGTTTTTTCTCCGCGTTTTAACCGGCGCAGCTTTTCTCCAAACCTCCGGTAAGCGGCATAGCCTACGGAAAGGAAAATTGCAGCGACCGTAATTTCCTGCGACAAACCAAACCAGGGATGAAACGGACCTAACGGCCAATGAAAACCTGGAATGAAGCCTTTCACAATAATTTCAAGGGCACCAAACTGCAAAATAATAAATCCGTAAAAGATCACCAAATGGGCCAAACCGCTTTTACGGTCTTTGAAAATTTTGGAATGACCGAATACCTGACGGACAGCGACTCGAATTCTCTGATTCCAATCCCCGATTGGCTCCGGGTTCCCTAACTGAATAAATCTGTAACGAGCACTCATTACCTTCCAAAAGGCATACAGGGAATATCCCAGGACAGCCAGGAAGGAAAAGAGAAATAAGATACTTGCAACGTTCATAAACGCTCGCCTCTCCTTTTCCATGAAATCCACTTTTAATCAGACAAGTTCTTCCATTATCTTTCCCTCTTGCATTTGTATCCAAGCAATAATTGTGCCATACAGCGGAATCTCTCTTTGAGACTCAAAAAAATCAATTGTCAGTAGGCTCTTGGCATTTACTTTTTGACTCTTTTCTCAATCATATGCGATTGTCTAATGCATTTTTGCCTCATTTAATTCATTTTTGGAAAACTCAACTAAAAAACCATATATAGGTAAATTATAAGAACTACTTGACACTCTGAATAGATTAAAAGAGAATAAAAAAGTTAGCAAATTTATTGTGGTAGGGCCGACCGATCATTCATCTTAAAGACAGTTGCGATTGACTTGGGGTAAATTTTGTTTCTGTGGGACCGTCTGCTGTGGACGGTCCAATTTATTTATAGTCTGGATCCAGCCGTCAAAAGGGGAACTGAACGAGGAGAATAGGGGGAACATTCGATGAAAAAGAAAGTTTTGGTATTGACACTCGCATTATCTACCGTAGGGAGTGCAGCTGTTGCCAGCAACTACTTTACGGATGTACCAAGTGATGCTTGGTATCATACCGCCGTAAATGCACTGAAAGATTGGGGAATTACTAGCGGTTATCCAGACGGAACGTTCAAACCGGAAAACAACATCACACGCGGAGAAGTAGCCAGCATGATTTACAGAGAGCATCAGGCAAACGTGGAAGACATCAAAACTTTTTTAGGCCGATAGATCTGATTTGAATAAATAATTGGATTCTGGGAGAGATCGTCTACGCGCGGTCTCTTTTCTGTTCGAAAACCAATAAGGGACCAAACCAATTGCCGGCCAAAAAAACACCCTGCATTAATTGATTAAAGGAAACCAACTAATGCAAGGTGTTAGTTGTTTTAAGTTGCTTTACCCAAAAGCCGAAGTCCCTTGCGGCAATTCGTTTACGAAATCTTCGCCTCGATCCGCAGCTTGTCAGCAACCATCGCGATAAATTCGCTATTGGTTGGTTTTGCTTTACCAACGCTAACGGTGTAACCGAATACAGAGCGAATGGCATCAACGTTGCCTCGGCCCCATGCCACTTCAATCGCGTGGCGAATTGCACGTTCTACACGGCTTGGGGTGGTGTTGTATTTGTCAGCGATTTTCGGATACAGAACCTTGGTGATCGAACCCAAGATTTCGACATCTTTGTACACCATATTAATCGCTTCACGAAGGTAGTGATACCCTTTAATATGGGCGGGTACACCAATTTCATGAATGATATTGGTAATCGAAGCATCTACGTTCTTGCCCCGGGTCATAATCGGCGGCTGCTTGGAACCGCTCGGAATCCGAACTACTTGACGGATCCGATTGATCAGGATATCCATGTCAAACGGTTTGAGAATATAATAGGATGCTCCCAGTTCCACCGCCCTTTTGGTAATCGTTTCTTGACCGAATGCGGTAAGCATGATGATTTTCGGTTCGGGCTTTAAATTCATGTTTTGGATCTTTTCCAACACACCGATTCCGTCTAACACCGGCATAATAATATCAAGGATTATCACATCTGGAGTGTGGGTTTCAATCATTTCAAGGACTTCATTTCCATTGTAGGCGATACCGACAACTTCCATGTCGCGTTGCTCAGAGATAAATTCCTTCAGAAGATCTGCAAATTCCCTGTTATCATCCGCGACCAAAATTTTGATTTGATTCACCAATAGGTCCCCCTTCTGACCGTTCTTTTCCACGCAAATAGAATTCGACAAAACAGGGCCTTATCCTTCCAGAAACTCACTAAAATATTCCGACATTTCACCTTGAATATTTTTCGACAAATGATCCTTTTAGATAAATATTATAAATTCCCGGGATAAATGTCACTTTCTTGTCGAAAAAAACTGGGAAAATAGTTCTAAAGTCCTAAATAGAAAACACCCGAAGTTCGGGTGCCTCAAGAAGCTTTTGCGGATGCAGTTTTCGTTTGAATCCCGGCCTCATTCAACATCCACTCAATGAAAACTCCGTATCCTTGCGTCGGATCGTTGACGAATACGTGTGTTACCGCTCCAACAATCTTTCCATCCTGGAGAATCGGACTTCCACTCATTCCTTGGATAATTCCGCCGGTTTTTTCAAGCAGCCGCGGATCGGTAATTTTAATGACCATGCTCTTGGTTGCGGGGTATTTTTGCCGGAGCACATTGACGATTTCGATCGAGTACTCCTCCACTTTCTGGCCGTCCACAACCGTTAAAATTGTAGCAGGCCCCTCCTTCACCTGTTCCGCCAGAGCAATAGGAATCGGTTCGGTTGTCTTGCCATAGTCGGGAGTCTTTTTCATGGTGCCAAACACTCCGAAGTCGGAGTTCTTTTTGATTGTGCCAAGCACATTATGTTCGTCAATCATGTTGCCGCGTTTTTCACCCGGCTGTCCGCTTTCTCCTTTATCAATCGAGGTGACACTGGAGTGTACAACCTGCCCTTCTTTTACCGCTATGGGCTGTCCGGTGTCCATGTCTGAAATGACGTGCCCGAGAGCACCGAATACGTTATATTTGGGAGCAAAAAATGTCAGGGTACCTACACCCGCCGCTGAATCCCGAATATATAAACCGATTCTGTAGGTTTCCGAGTCTTTGTCCCAAGTGGGTGTAACCCGCAATTTGATATGATTTTTCGATCTCAGCAGCGTAAGCTCGATATCCCGTTTCTCTTTTCCGGCCTTGTTGATTAAGTCGGCTGCCTGTTCCACCCCTTGAACGGCACGGCCGTCAATTGCCGTAATCACATCGCCGACTTTCACGTTGGCCGCTTCCCCGGGTGAGAGGGATCGATTGTGATCTTTCACCAGATTGTATCCCACCACCATAATCCCGTCGGACTTTATTTTCACTCCAATGGATTGCCCTCCAGGTACCACTTTTATATCCGGCACAACACTTACGTGAACCGATTTAAGCGGCAGGATGCCGAAAAGTTTAACCTTAACATCCGCATCTCCTTGTGTGAAAGAATCGATTCGAATCGGTTGCTTCAGGTTAAATGCGTTTCTTGAATCCGGAGGTCCATGAACGGCCGCAACTTGAGCGTTGGAAGTGGTAACGGTGGCGCTTACCGGAAGTCCTAATTTGAGCAGAGCACTATGACCTTCCAGGACTCGAATTTGACCGGGTGTGGCAGCCCATTCATGGACTGGAGTCGAACTGAACAGAGCGACGACAAGACTTGCCAGAATAAGTCCAATTCCTCTTTTCAGAATAAAGTTTGCCAACTGCGCCACGCCCCCTCGAATTCGACTTTTTTGCTCCATGGGTATGTGTATATAAAATTGCCCTTCTACGGTGCTTTTATGCCGTTCCGAACAGATTTGCCAAAAAGAAAATCCGGGTAAAAATGGGATTCCCAGCCGCAGCCGAACGCCATTTTTACCCGGTATTGATTTAGGAGGCTTTACTCTTTAGAGCTTTCGCTTGTAACAGCATTTCTTCCGCATGTTTTCGGGTCGTATCTGTTAACTCCGCTCCTGATAACATCCGTGCCAATTCTTCTACCCGTTCCTTCTCATTTAATTCATTGACAACAGTTTGGGAGCGTCCTGTTTCCTGTTTTTTGAGGATCATAAAATGCTTGTCTGCCATACAGGCAACCTGCGGAAGGTGAGTCACGCAAATCACCTGGTTGGATAAAGCTAGCGCCGACATTTTTTCCGCCACCGCTTGAGCGGCTCTACCCGAGATTCCGGTATCCACTTCATCAAATACTAAGGTTTCCAAGCCGTCTCCCGACAAAATCGTTTTCAACGCGAGCAATGTACGCGACAGTTCTCCGCCGGACGCGATTTTCGCCAACGGACGTAAAGGTTCACCTGTGTTGGGTGAGAACAGAAATTCAATTCGATCAATCCCCTGCTGAGTCACATGAACTCTTTGATCATTGACAAGAATACCTTTCTCATCCGGAGGGTACTGAAAACTGATTTCAAACTGGGTCCGCGGCATCATTAAGGAGGACAGTTCTTCCATAATCCGTTTCGCTAATTTTCCCGCGAACACTTTGCGCTTGCCAGAAAGTTGAACGGACTGCTTTGCCAGCGTTTGTTCCAGCTTGTCCACCTCATTTTGCAGTCGTGCCAAGTTTTGTTCGTGATTCTCAAGGTCGTGTAATTCTTGGGCGATTTTCTCTCCGTAGGATAATATTTCGGCTACCGATTCCCCATATTTGCGGCGCAAACGGTTTAAGACTGCGATCCGTTCTTCCATCGTGCCCAGCTTGTCCGGGTTCGATTCGATTGAATCACGATAGGAACGTATTTCATGAGCGGCTTCTTCCAGTTGGTAAGCAGAAGATTTAATAAGTTCGAGGACTGTTTCCAAAGAGGAATCATAACGCAGAACTCCTTCGAGTTCCGTGCCAAGTTTATGAAGCACTTCTACAATGGAAGCCTGTTTCACTCCACCCTGGTACAAACTGTCATACACATTGGAAGCGGTGACCGAAAGTTTCTCTGCGTGGGCCAACTTTCGTCTTTCTTCTTCAAGAACTTCTTCTTCTCCCGGTTTTAACCCTAATGTCTGGATCTCTTCCAATTGAAAACGAAGCATATCCATGCGCTGTACCCTCTCCTGCTCCCCCATGGCAGCTTGCTCCAGTGCACGTCTTGCTTTCCTGTATTGGTCATATGTATCGGTTACCGATTGTTTTAAACGTTGAAGTTCTGCCCCGCCAAACAGATCGAGCATTGCGAGATGCTCTTCCGTTCGAAGCAGGGATTGATGCTCGTGTTGTCCGGCAAGATCGACCAGAAATGCCCCGATTTGACGCAAGGTCTGCACGGTAACGATGCGACCGTTGACCCGGCATACGGTCTTCCCGGATACACTCACTTCGCGAACAATCACCAGTGTGTCGTCTTCCCATTCAACGCCCTGTTCTTGCAACAGATCAGCAAGACGATCACATCTTTTTCCCGCAAAAAGAGCCTCGATAATCGCTTTCTCGCATCCCTGACGAACCATTTCGGAAGAGGAGCGGCCGCCCAGAACCAATCCGAGGGCATCAATCAAAATCGATTTCCCGGCGCCTGTTTCTCCGGTTAATACATTAAGGCCGGGCCCCAGAGTCAAACGAACTTCATCAACCAAAGCGAAGTTACGAATGTAGAGTTCTTGCAACATACCATCACCCTTTCTTTCTTTCAGTCCCCTTGCCACTCTTTCAGTCCCCTTGCCATTCGGGTCATCATTAAAAACTCCTCGGGGGCCATATTCCCAACCTGCTATCCCAATAATATCACACAGAACAAATGTTCGCAACTTATAAAAATGCAAGGAATCGATCCACGATTACGGAGGCGTGTTCCCTGGTTCGTCCGATGATCAGAATTGTATCGTCGCCAGCGATCGTTCCCAATACGTCATCCCAATTCAATGCGTCAATCAGACCGGCTATCGCATGAGCGTTGCCGGGAAGAGTTTTCATGACGATCAGATTTTCGGCCCGGTCAACCGATACAAAGCTGTCGGTCAAGAACCTGCGAAGTTTGGCTTCCGGATTATAAGTGGGTTCTGCAGGCAAAGCATATTTATAACGACCATCCGGGGTAGGAGTTTTTACAAGCTGAAGTTCCTTGATGTCCCGGGACACCGTCGCTTGTGTGACTTGGTACCCCAGATCCCGCAAGCTTTCCACCAGTTCCTCCTGGGTTTCGATGTCACGGGTCGAAATCAATTCCCTTATTTTTAACAGTCGTTGCCCTTTCATATGTAAGTCACAGCCTCCTGAAGACTCAGTTTGGATCGTGCAGTTTCTGGCGCAACACGTCAAAGAACCCGCGTTCCTGCCACTTTATTAATGTGGTGTAATGGGAAGATTTCCGAACGAGAATCGTGTCGTTCGCTTCCACCTTATATCCCACCTGACCGTCAATCGTGACGCCCATGTCGTTATGGGTAGCGGATACCTCAACCCGAATCTCTTGATTCTTTTGAACAATAAACGGTCGCGAGTTAAGACGATGGGGGCAAATTGGCGTTACAACAATCACGTTAATATGCGGGCTCACAATGGGACCGCCGCAGGATAATGAATACGCAGTAGATCCGGTTGGAGTCGATACGATCAACCCGTCCCCTGAGTATGTGTCCACATACATATCATCAACATAAACGGACAGTGTCACCATTCTGCCGAAAGAACCTTTGGCTATCCCTACGTCATTCAGCGCAATGCTGTTATGAATCACTTGTCCGTTACGAATGATGGCAGCTTCGATCATCATTCGTTTCTCCAGATGGAAATCTCCACTAAGTACCCGATCAACAGCACTGTGAAGATCATCCGGTTCCGCTTCCGAAAGGAAGCCAAGATGACCAAGATTAATCCCGAGAATCGGCAAATCGAAAAAAGCCAATTGTCTTGCCACTCCCAGTAGAGTTCCGTCTCCGCCAAGAACAAAAACCAAATCCACTTTGCCGGGAAAGTGTTGGACATCCATCGCAAGATCAGATCTGCCAATTTGATCGGCAACACCGCTGTCAACCAGGACACTGACCCGTTTCGCTTCCAGCAGTTCAACCAGTTGTCCGGTGACATCCACAGCGCTGGGCTTGTTCTGATTCACTGCAATCCCGATTCTCTTCATTGCCTCGGTCCCCCTCCGTTTTTTCCCTCTGTTCCCTCTGTATGACTGTTTTTATCCCGTCACTTGAATGAGTGGCTTTGATCCTCCATCCTTGCTTAATTCGCGAGAATCGATAAAATTCCTTCAATTCACATTTTGGGCCGAATTCTGCAAAGTAGAATGGGCGGCCTGCACTGCAGCAACCACCGCTTCCGTAAGCTCTTGTTCGTTGAGTAAAGGTTGTTCCGTGGAGCGCAGATAAGCCAAAAATTCAATATTGCCGTCTCCGCCGGTTATCGGTGAAAAGGTAATGTCTTTCACCTCGAAACCTTCCGCCACTGCCGCCTTCATTGTCGTTAACAGAACTTCTTTATGTGTTTCGGGTTCCCGTACAATCCCATTCTTGCCGACTTTCTCTCGTCCTGCTTCAAATTGGGGCTTGATCAGTGAAATGAGAGTTCCGCCTTGAACCAGCACATTTTTAATCACGGGGAACAGAAGTCTCACCGAAATAAAGGATACATCCATCACTGCAACTTCCGGACGATCGGCTTGCAAATCCTCTACCTTAAGGTGCCGAAAATTGGTCCGCTCCATCACGATGACCCGCGGATCCTGGCGTAATTGCCAGGCAAGCTGCCCATATCCTACATCGACCGAATAGACGAGTCTGGCACCGTTCTTCAGGGCACAGTCCGTGAATCCTCCCGTAGAAGCCCCAATATCGATGACCACCTTTCCTTCCATGGTAAAATGAAAGGTTCGCAGTGCCTTTTCAAGCTTCAAGCCTCCGCGCGAAACATAGGGATGCAGGTCTCCCTTCACGTCAATCCGGGCATCTGTTTTGATTTTGTTGCCTGCTTTGTCAACACGTTCCCCGTCAACAAACACCAACCCTGCCATGATCGCCGCTTTTGCTTTTTCTCGAGTCGGGTAAAACCCTTGTTCGGTTAAAAATACATCCAATCGTTCTTTTTTCATATCTGCTCCTCTAATTCAAAATGCGCAAAAGCTTGCAGCCGGAAAAAGGCTGCAAGCTTATCAATTGCATGGTTCCAGTCAGGCATGCTGCCGCTTCTTTGGGGCCAAACGCTTCGTATGCTCCACGATTCTTTCAACGGTGATTCCGACCGATTCCAACAATTCCTTCACGCTACCATGTTCGATAAACCGATCCGGCAGCCCAATCGGGAACAGTTCCACACCTGAAATCATGTTTCCGGCATAAAACTCCAGGATGGCAGATCCCATGCCGCCGGCTGTCGCGGCTTCTTCAACCGTAATAAGCCGATAACCGCGCATTGCAAGATCCATCAATAACTCGTGATCTAACGGTTTGACAAAGCGCATATTCACAACCATGGGAAAAATTCCTTCCTGCTCAAGCACATCGGCAGCTTTTTCAGCCAGCTGTACCATCGGTCCAAGGGCTAAAATCGCAACCTGAGAAGTGCCTTCCCGCAGGATTTCCGACTTCCCTATCGGAATTTCCCGCAATTGTTCATCCATGGGGACGCCCCTTCCTTCACCCCGAGGGTAACGGACAGCTGTGGGACTATTTTGTTGGAGAGCGGTATAGAGCATATGCTGAAGTTCATTTTCGTCTTTCGGCATCATTAGGGTGAGATTCGGAATTGCCCGAAGGAACGATATGTCGAAGGCTCCCTGATGTGTTTCGCCATCGGGCCCCACAAGTCCCGCACGGTCTATCGCAATCGTAACAGGCAGATTTTGAATGCAAATGTCGTGAATGATTTGGTCATAGGCTCGCTGCATAAAAGTCGAATAAATCGAAAGGACAGGACGAATCCCGTCACATGCAAGCCCTGCCGCCAACGTTGCTGCATGCTGCTCCGCAATTCCGACATCAAAGAATCGATTCGGAAATTTCTCCGCGTATTTCAAGAGACCTGATCCTGAAGGCATTGCAGGCGTGATCGCCACAATCCTTTCATCCTGCTCAGCCAGTTTGATCATGGTGTTTCCGAATACGGAACTGTAAGTCGGAATCGGAGGAACGGACTTCGGTGTTCCCGTCTCAATTTTTACCGGATTCAAGAAATGGCCGCTGTCATACGAACTTTCCGCTGCAGCGTATCCTTTCCCTTTGGTGGTAACGACATGCACAAGAACCGGACCTTTGGTGCTCTTCGCTTGTTCCATTGCCTCCAACAGGAGAGAAATGTTATGCCCGTCAATCGGCCCCATGTAGGTGAAGCCGAATTCTTCAAAGAGCATCCCTGGAACCATCAGGTACTTGAGAGAGTCCTTGATCCGCTCCAACCCTTTCGCCACCTTGTTGCCGAGGGTCGGGATTTTCTGAAGGACATGCTGAATTTCCGCTTTTGCGTTCTTATAATGCGAATCGGTTCGAATCTTGGCCAAGTAATTTGACATAGCACCGACATTCGGGTCAATCGACATTTCGTTGTCGTTCAAAACAACAATCAGATCGGTGCCGATATGGCCCACGTGATTCATCGCTTCAAACGCCATGCCGCCCGTCATCGCGCCATCGCCAATCACAGCCACAACATGATTTTTCTCTTTCTTGAGGTCACGGGCTAAGGCATACCCAACCGCAGCTGAAATTGATGTGGAGGAATGCCCTACATCAAACATGTCATGTTCGCTTTCCGAACGTTTCGGAAATCCTGATAACCCCTTAAATTTCCGCAGTGTCGGGAACATCGATTTGCGTCCGGTCAAGATTTTATGAACATACGCCTGATGCCCTACATCCCAGATCAATTTATCATGCGGACTGTTGAATACTTTATGCAATGCAAGGGTTAATTCCACAACCCCCAAATTGGCCCCGAAGTGTCCGCCTGTCACAGATAAATTTTCAATAAGAAACTGTCGAATTTCTTCCGCCAGTTCGTCCAGCTGCTTCACATTGAAATTTTTGATATCAGCGGGGCTGTTGACGTTTTCCAACCGCACGCTTACCGCCTCGCTTTCGCGATTTTTTCTTATCGTTTCCAGAAAATAAACTGATATGAAACTTCCTTTCAAGCCAGCTAAAAAATTGGCCGACCCGAAGGATAATGTAATTCGCATTGCGAATTGCATATGCCTTTCCAAGTGCCTTGCCGCTTACTGTAAGTGCAGCAACCAACGCTGTTGCCGTAATTGCAGCAACTGCTTTTTGAAACCCGGTCATGTCGGCCGCATGAATAATTCTCTCCACGACAACGGCCGTTGCAGCTCCACTGAGAACCCCGGCGATATCTCCGACCACGTCATTGCAAAAATTGGAGAACTTTTCGGCATTGCGGACAATTTGGATCGCTTGCGTTGCACCGCGAACACGCTCGGATGCCATTGCATGATAGGGTGTCTCTCTGGCAGCGGCGGCTGCAAGTCCCATTATATCAAAAACAATCCCAACTAGGATAATTCCGAACACAATAAGAACACCCACCCACCAATCTACCTGATCCAGCACGACTGTGGAGGTGTTAAAAAAACCTGATAGAAAAAAGGTGACGCCAAAGATGAACGTCGCCCATCGAAGCGTGTCACGCCACGCGCTATTCATGAATAGGAATACACTCCGTTCGCAAATAACTATGTAGAGAGGTGGCAGCTTCTCGAGTAAACGCTGTGACTTAGGTCGAGTAGGTTTTCCCAGACAAACTCCGCCACGTCGCCATGGCGGCGGTTTCCCTTTATGTCTGTCTCGGCGGTGTCGCCACTCGCCGGACTCGATTACCACTTAGACCACACTATAATCCCCGAGAAGCCACGTAACGAGTACGACAGTCTAGGAGTTTTCCTCAACAATCCCGCACATCTTCCTAGCCTCTTTTGCAACATGTATTTCATACAGCACCGGTGGATCGTTTTTGGCCGAAACGATTCACCTGAACCCTGCAATCCCTACATATCACTCAAGGCAGGCTACGCTGCACACAAGTGTCGTGTCGTCGAAGATCAGTTCACTCGCCATGCAGGTTCATACCCCATGTTGTAGCTATCCACACGAGGGTGTCAAACCACAAAACATGGGCCTCCGCGGAAGTAGGGTCAACGCCCGCATGCCATTGCGGATCGCCCTACAACCTTAACTCCCAGTATCAACCCAAAGCTGGGCGCCTCAAGCCAACACCAGGAACTTCATCGATGTGCCCTTTGACGGATTTTTAGGCCCGCCTTCAGAAGAGGGGGATCGACTAGAATACTGCGCCACCCATCCATGTTGCATCCATTATACCATAGCATGCTTCCGTGACCAATCTTCGCCGGATTGACTATACCCTCATCCGGGGAACACCGTTTACAAAAGAGCTTCCCTATTTCCTTGGCGGAACGATTTTCAAGGGTTTTTGGCTGTTTTATCCCGAAACTGAACAAATCGCATGAAAAAACTCTTCCTGATTGTGGAAGAGTTTTCGAGTAATTCCCTTTTATTTCTCCTTTTGTTCTTCCGCTTGTTTTTTTGTCTGCATCTTATTCAGAGCATTCTTGGTAACTTCAGAGATTCCCGGATTGGTTGCAGCTGAAGGCATAACAGCCGTGGAGGCTTGTTCCGAGCTCATGTATTGTCCGGGAGGGAATTGTCCCTGGAATGCAGGTTCATTGATATCGATTGTTAATGTACCATCGGGTTCAACCTGAACAAGAGAAAGTTTCTTGGCATCCTCGGGATCAAACGCTTGCATCGCCAACTGATCCAACGCCCACTCCCGGCTTTTTTGCAAATAAGACAGGTTGTCATCCAACCATTCCCCTTCCACAATAATTGGAACCGGTAATGAAGCAGGTGCGGTTGCAATATTTAAATCCTTGGGTGTTACTGGAGCATTTTGCGATTTTGGTATTACGGATATCTCGCCCATTTCCTCCAGAATCGCGAATTCAACGTCCGCAACAGTAGAATAACCTTTCACCCGGAGATACCCCAATAACTCCGGGATTGTCATCCTGGCCTGCCGAAGTCCCGTTTCATTAATGTTCCCTTTGCTGATTAATACCGTCGGTTTCGCATGCAGAGCTTGTCTCGCGGTGTTGTTCAGCATTAAGAAGCTGAAAGCAAAGTATACAAGTGCCACGAAGGCTCCCGTTACTACTGTCTGAGTAACGCTACGTTGACTGGACAGAGGAGTTGCCAACATGGATCCAAGGAGTATCACCACAATCAAATCAAAAGCAGACATTTCGGCGACAGCACGTTTCCCCATCACCCGCATTAATGCGAAGGCAATAAAAAACACAATCAGAGCGTTTACGAACCACATGAGAACTTGCATTGTTCCGATCCCCCGTTTTTTTCAGATACAGGATTTGAAAAACGCTTCCGGCTTAGTTTCCGATTTATTCGTCCTGCCTACTCAGGAAATTCCAAGAAAAAAGCGCATCTTCGAGGCAATTCACCCCGCAAATACGCTTGTGGTACACTGTCCTTATTTAAAACTCACGTTTTAAAAGATAGTCCGCAATAGCCTGCAAAACCGTGGTGTCCTGACTGATTTCATTCAGAGATGTCAGTGCTTTTTGAGTCAACTCATGCAATTTTTTTTGAGAAGCCTCCAGTCCATAGATGCCCGGAAAAGTCATCTTACGAAGTGCCGCATCGGCTCCGACGGCTTTCCCGATTTTCGATTGATCGCCAATGACATCCAGAATGTCGTCTTGGATTTGAAAAGCCAATCCAAGATTCTCTGCATAAACAGTAAACTTCCCTAATTCCTGATCGGATGCCCCGGCAAAAATCGCTCCCATTCGAACGGAGGCGGTAAGCAAATCGCCCGTTTTATGTCTGTGGATATAGAGCAAAGTTGCTTCGTCCCCGTTTTTGCCTTCGGCCTCCATATCAGCCGCTTGTCCTCCGATCATTCCCTGAAAACCACTTGCCTTCGATAATTCCCGTATGAGCGCAAGCTGTTCTTTTTCCCTTCCGGGCATTTCGACTGAGGACAATACCTCGAATGCATACGTTAAAAGAGCGTCACCTGCCAGGATGGCCATCGCTTCCCCAAACACTTTATGATTGGTGGGCTTCCCGCGTCGAAAATCGTCATTGTCCATAGCCGGCAAATCATCATGGATCAAGGAATACGTGTGGATCATCTCAATTGCGCAGGCGACGGGAAGAGCTTCTTTATAATCTCCACCCATTGTTTCCACCGCAGCCAAAGTGAGAATGGGGCGGATTCGTTTCCCCCCCGCGAAAAGGCTGTATCTCATCGCTTCCCCTATTGGGTGCGGAGTGTCAAGGGCAGATGCTGTTAAGCGGTCGAGAGCTTCTTCCACTTCTTTGGCGCGATTCTTCAAATATTCGTCAATAAGAAAAGACATTCTTATTCCTCCGGAATGAAAGGCTTCTTGGTGAGACCTGCCGCATCGGCTACCAGCATTTCAATTTTTTGTTCCGCCTGATCAAGCTTTTCTCGACAGATCTTTGCCAGCTTCATCCCTTCCTGGAAACTTGCGATCGCTTGCTCCAGCGGGATCTCCCCCGCTTCCAATTCCCGGACAATTTTTTCCAAGCCTTGTAAAGCATCTTCGAAAGAAAGTTCTTCTACAGTTTGATCAGGTTGTACATTCGTTTTTTTATTCGTCATGGTTGTCTTCCTCCTCAATTCCCCAAACCTGGCAATCCAACCATCCATCCTGCAGCCTGATATTCACCCTGTCGCCGAGCTGCACCTCATTGATACTCCGAACCAAATGCCTTCCTTTTTCTTCGCGATACGCGAGAGAATACCCTCTTTTCATTACGTGGAGAGGGCTGTAGGCATCCAGTTTATCAATCATTCTGTCCAATTGGTGGCCTGCGTTCCCGAGCCTGGCTTCCATCGCGGAAAACATTTTCTGCAGGACAAAACCAAATCTTTCTTCGGTATGCATCACTCGTTCAACGGGCGATTTCTGAGAAAGACGCTGGGTGAGTTCATTTACCCGTTTGCTCCGATTCCCAAGGAGTTTTGTCAGTAACAGTTCAAGTTCATTCTCCGTGTGATCCACATGCTGGCGCAATTGTCGGATTCGGTCTGTTGGACGGGAAAAAACGGGCGACTGCGCCAAATGATCAACACATTTTCGCAAATCGCGCAGTTGATTGGACATTGCCGCAGCTAAACGCTGTTCGGTTGAATCAAGGTGACGAGTTAACTCCAACAGGTGGGGAACAGCTAACTCAGCAGCAGCCGTTGGTGTTGCAGCTCTCACATCGGCTACAAAATCTGCGATTGTAAAATCGGTTTCATGACCGACAGCCGAAATGATCGGAATCCGGGAAGCGAAGATGGAACGGGCGACGATTTCCTCGTTAAAAGCCCAAAGTTCTTCGAGAGAGCCACCGCCGCGGCCCACTATCAGAACATCGATCTTCATCTCGACCATTTCGTTCAGGTGGTCGATTGCATTCGCTATTGTCAAAGGGGCCTCGGTCCCCTGCACCAATACAGGGTATAAAAGCACATGAGCAACCGGGTACCGTCTACGGATGGTCGTTATGATATCTCTGACCGCCGCCCCGGTGGGAGAGGTTACGACGCCAATCACTTTAGGGAATTTAGGCAGAGGTTTTTTACGATCTTCCTGAAACAGCCCTTCTTTTTCCAGACGTTCTTTTAATTGTTGGAATGCCAGAAACAAAGAACCCAAACCGTCCGGCTGCATCTCGTTAACATAAAGCTGGTATTGCCCGTCTCTTTCAAATACGGAGACATTTCCACGGACGATCACCTTCATGCCCTCTTTTGGGAGAAAGGTGAGAGATCGATTCTTCGACGCAAACATGACGGATTTGATTCGACTGCCTGAATCCTTCAAAGTAAAATACATATGCCCGCTGCTGTGATGGGTGAAATTCGATATTTCTCCGCGCACCCAGCAATCCGACAATAAAGGATCCCGTTCGAGCAGGAATTTAATCGCTCCCGTCAACTCCGAAACCGACAAAATCGCTTCTTCGCTTATCCGATTCACTCCCATAAATCCCTCATTCAGAATGACGTTTTGCAGACTCCACCGTGTTGTACATTAACATTGTGATGGTCATGGGGCCAACCCCGCCGGGAACAGGCGTAATCATCGATGCAACTTCGCTTACTTCTTCAAATGCGCAGTCACCAACCAGCTTGCCGTCCACACGATTCACACCCACATCGATAACGACCGCACCCGGTTTCACCATATCGGCACGAACAGTTCCTGCCCGTCCGACAGCCGGGATCAAAATATCCGCTTGTCTCGTAAAGGAAGGAAGGTCTTTCGTACGGGAATGACAGATTGTCACCGTGGCATTCTCAGAGAGAAGGAGCTGCGCCATCGGCTTCCCGACAATGTTGGAACGTCCGATAACAACCGCATGTTTTCCTGCAATCTCCACACCGGACCTTTTCAACATTTGGATAACCCCGTGCGGTGTACATGGCAGGAAGGCCGGAAGCCCAATGTACATATTCCCGACATTCTGGGGATGAAAACCGTCAACATCCTTTCGCGGATCAATTGCAAGAATTACCTTATGTTCCGAAATGTGTCGCGGAAGCGGTAGTTGGACCAAAATCCCATGAATCTTTGGATCTGCATTCAGCTTCTTAATTAACAATAACACTTCTTCTTCCGAAACGTTCTCATCCAAGCGGTGAATTTCGGAATAGAAGTCTAATTCGATAGAAGCCTTCTCTTTTCCTTTTACGTAACTATGAGAAGCCGGATCGTTTCCGACCAAAATCACGGCAAGTCCGGGTTGTACTCCCTTTGCTGCCAGTTTTGCCACCTCATCCTTAAGTTCTGCCCGAATTTGAGCAGACACTTCTTTTCCGCTGATTACGTTTGCAGGCATTTCAAATCCTCCTCAGAAATATGTAAAGTCCACGCTTAGCAGCGTAGACTTTTATTATTTTCAATTCGAATCTATTTCTTGCCAAAACCGGACGAGCTGTGTCCAGGATGCAGCTTGGATTCCGGATCCAGATAAATCTTCGCATTATTGACAGCCGTCGGACCTTCGCCAAAGCCGGTTGCAATGAGTTTGATCTTACCCGGATAGGTGACGATGTCCCCTGCCGCATAAACACCCGGAATATTGGTTTCCCCTTTGGTGTTTACAACGATTGCATTATCCTGAATCTCAAGACCCCAATCCAAAATCGGACCCAGTGATGCGGAGAAACCGAGTGCCCCAATAATCGCAGCCAGTTCAACCGTTTCCTCTGTTTTTTCCTTCGAGTTGACCAGCAGGCCCCGTTCGAGTTTGCCGTTTCCTTCAACCGCTTTCAGCTCGGTAAATACCTTCACTTCTACAGACGAGTTGAACAATTTCCGCACGCTGTCTTCATGAGCACGGAATTGGTCACGGCGATGAATCAAAGTTACTTTCTTGGCGACTGTCTCGAGCATGAGAGCAAAATCAACCGCCGAATCTCCGCCACCGACAACCAAACAGTTCAGACCTTTGAACTTGGACAGATCGTCAATGAAGTATTGAATTCCTTTTCCTTCATATTGTTCCGTATTGGCAGCAGGCAAACGGCGGGGAGTGAAAGCCCCGATACCGCCAGCAACCAGAACAGTCCGGGAATAGTGCACCGAGGTGTTTGAAGTAAGTTTGAATGTTCCGTCATCCTGCTTTTCAAGTCCCGTTACACGCTCATTCAAGCACACGGTAGGATTATACGGCGCCATTTGTTCCTTTAAATTGTTCACCAGATCTTTTGCATACACTTTTGGAAACCCGGCAACGTCATAGATATACTTCTCCGGATATAACTCCGCCAACTGCCCGCCCAGTTGAGGAAGGCTGTCGATTATCTTTGTCGACATATCACGAATGCCCGCATAAAAAGCGGCAAACAGCCCAACCGGGCCCCCTCCTATAATCGTGATATCATATACTTTCCCATCTACCCGCAATCCTTCTGCCACTTGAGTTCCTCCTTGTCGTATCGTGCTGCAAAACGTCGATTCGCTGAATGATACCATTATACTATATCATAACGATCTACCAATCAATTGATTGTATGATAATTGTGTGTCAATAATCCGATTCTCGCCACACCAAAAGCGTTGTCCGTAGAATAGCGGGGATCTGCAAAATAGAGTTGTGCTTTCACGGCCGGATGTTCCAAACGATGTTGAAGACGTTTGCGAATGTGTTGGTTGGCCGCTACTCCGCCAACGATTAAAATCTGACGCAAATTGGTTTCCTCTATCGCTTTTCCCAATACTTTTTCAAGACCTTTTGCTATGCAATTCTCAACCGCTCTTGCAATGGCCGCCGGGTTCCCACCCGATTCCATGTATCTTCTGGCTGCAGTTTCAGGCCCCGAAAGCGACCAATTAAAGCCGCTGACAGGCGATGGCAATCGGATCGAGGACTCGTCTCCTTCAGCTGTGAGGGCCAATTTTTCGAGGTGAGGTCCTGCCGGGAAAGGAAGCCCCAAAGCTACACCAACCCGGTCCACAAACTGACCTGCATGCAGGTCTTGAGAACTTCCCAGGATTTCAATCGCATATCCAGTCGCATACCGTTTCACATGCAGCAAATCGGAAGTTCCTCCGGAAAGATGAATGGCCAGAAACTCATCAGCCGGTACTGGCCCGCTTGTCCCCTCACCCGCTGCAATATGCCCCTCTTGGTGACTCGTGCGATAGAGCGGTATGTTGAAAGCAGCAGCCAGGCTGCGGGCGAGTCCTTCTCCCGCAAGAAACACCGGCATATACGATCCTTCCGACGGTCTAGGCCGTGAAGAAACACAAACTGCTTGCAGTCCGCGTAAATCCCCGATCTTCTCCACCAGATCCGGCAAGTTCTTGATATGTTGAAACAGGGCAGCAGACTGCTGCAACCCTCGTTCCCCTTCTTCCACACTAAGCAGCTTCCGCTGCTCATGCACGATCTGACCGGCTTGATCAATTAAACAAATCGAAGTCGTATAATTACTTGTATCAATCCCGAGGATCATTCCTGTACTGAACCCCTTAATTGATCGAGATCCTGAACCAGTTTGCCGAGAATCCCATTCACAAACTTGCCTGACTCGGCGGTCGAGAAAGCTTTTGCCAGTTCAATCGCTTCGTTTATAATTGCTTTTTCCGGAGTACCCGGCTCATATAACAACTCATAAACAGCCATACGCAAAATGGTGAGATCAACAGTCGGCATCCGGTCAATTTTCCAGCCGACCGAATACTTCTCAATTATGCTGTCGATCCGGGATTGGTTGTTGTGTGTACCGGTCACCATTTTTTCCAAGTATTCTTTGTCGATCTCCTGATTCGTCTCTTCCAGTACATGCCCAATGGCTTCATTTGCGGGTACCTGTCCCACGTTCATCTGAAAAAGGCTTTGAAGAGCGCTTTCGCGCACCTGCCTGCGGCTCATGTGTATCCCTCCGTTTAACTTCAGTGTATTTATTCTTGCCATTATCAAACAAAGAAAAAAGGGCAAGTTCGACTCTGCCCTTTAATCCCGAGATTTATTTGGAATGAGGCGTTCGACAACGGCGCGCCAATCCTCTTGGCTGTCTAACCAACGTCCCACCAAATATCCTAACAGAATAAAACCAGCAAACACCAATGTTTTCCAAAATCCGACACACAAATAGAGCAATCCCAGCAAAGCTCCGACCAACATCCCAAGAGTACGCAGATTCGCCGACTGAATAAAAGACCAGATTTTATTCCAGATCTCCATTATTCTACCCTCGGTCGTGTGGAGACTTTTCCGGCTTGCACCTTTGCCACATCATTCACATATACCACCACATTTTCAACAATGACGCCGGCGGTAGCCTCCACGTAATCCTTTACTTTCTGCTGTACGGATGATGTGATCTGGGGGATGTCCAAGTCGGGGTCCACGGATATTCGGATTGCTAGACGAATCCCCACCTCAGACGGACGAACTTTGGTTTTCAGATCGCTTACGCCTCTAACCAGACGAGTTGCCCGATCTGCCAAGCTTTCCAATGTCTGTGTCGAGATTCGAACTTCTCCATGTTCAGTCTTATGTATGATGGCCTGCGGTTCTCTGGAAGCACCCGTTCGGAAAAAAAGAAAACGCAATGAGACCAAAAACAGGATAACGGCACCCACGAGAATTTCAGTCGAATAATCGGCAAACGATTGACTCAGCCAGTTAAATCCGAAGATTTGAGTAGCCATCAAAAAAGAAAGAAATGCAACCGTCAAGCTGAACAGGAAAAGCAGAATTCGATCCAAGAAACCCAAAGCTTGTCCCTCCTCGAGTTGTATAAAACCCCCCGTGAAAAAAGTCAGTTCCAGGGGGGAAGATGATTATCGAACACGATGAGTGGGTGTGGGGGGCTCTTCTTCTTTTTCCTCTTGTTTGAAGGCTACGCCCAAAACGTGAACATTCACTTCCACGACCTCAAGCCCCGTCATATTCTCAATCGCACGTTTTACATTATTTTGAACCTCTGCTGCAACTTCCGGAATTTTACTGCCAAATTCCGTCACTACAGACAGATCCACAGCACATTGTTTTTCACCAACCTCGACCTTAACGCCCTTGCCGAGGTTCCTTCTGCCAAGCAGCTCAGCAATGCCGCCTGCGACACCGCCGCTCATTCCGGCGATTCCTCTGACCTCTGTTGCAGCCAGTCCGGCAATGATTTCAATCACTTCGGGAGCAATTCGAATCTGGCCCATTTCAGTTACGTCAAATTCCAAGTTATCGATCGTCACTCATAACCCCCCTTTGTTTGTCCGATTAGTATCAATAGTATACCAGAGGGAGTAAAATATGACAATTTTAGAGGGCCCATTAAAGTGACGAGAAGCTTCGAAGTAAATTCCGAGTACTTTAATGGGGACCCGATAAAAAGTCAAATTTTACAATGTATACATTTCTAAGAACTTTGTATTGACGTCCCCTTCAATAAACGCCGAGTGGCGCAAGACTTTCAAATGGAACGGGATGGTCGTCTTAATTCCTTCGATTTGGAACTCCTGCAGGGCGCGTTCCATACGAGCGATAGCTTCCAAACGGGTCGGCCCCCAGACGATCAGTTTGGCAATCATCGAATCGTAAAACGGGGACACCTTGTAACCCGTATAAGCCGCGGAGTCCACACGAACCCCGAACCCGCCGGGCGGGAGATATTTTGTGATCGTTCCCGGGCAGGGCATGAAGTTTTTGTCAGGATCTTCCGCATTAATCCGACATTCGATCGCCCAGCCATTCAATGCCAGCTCATCTTGTGAGAAGGAAAGCTTCTCGCCGGCTGCAACCCGAATCTGTTCTTTAATCAGGTCAATGCCGGTAATCATTTCGGTAACCGGATGCTCTACCTGAATCCGGGTATTCATTTCCATGAAGTAATAATTTCCATGCTTGTCGAGCAGGAATTCCACGGTTCCCGCACCGGAATAATTGACCGCAAGTGCCGCAGCCACCGCCGACTCCCCCATCCGTTTACGCAAATCAGGGGATAAAGCGGGGGAAGGAGCTTCCTCAATCAACTTTTGGTGTCTCCGCTGGATGGAGCAATCCCTTTCCCAAGCGTAGACCGCATTACCATGCTTGTCTGCCATAACTTGAATCTCGACATGACGCGGCTCTTCCACAAACTTCTCGAGATAGACCCCGGCATTGCCGAAAGCGGTCTCCGCTTCCACCTGCGCCATCTGAATCGATTTTTCCAATTCTTCCGGATTGGCGGCGACACGCATCCCTTTTCCGCCGCCTCCGGCGGTTGCTTTCACGATCACCGGATAGCCTATTTGCTTCGCTACATCAAGCGCTTCCCGAATATCCTCGATTAATCCGTCAGTTCCCGGAACACAAGGAACGTTGGCTTTTTTCATCGTATCTTTGGCAACCGATTTGTCGCCCATTTTCTCGATAGCTTCGACACTGGGCCCGATGAATGTGATTCCGCACGCCTCGCAAATCTCTGCAAAATCGGCGTTTTCTGCAAGAAATCCGTACCCGGGATGAATGGCGTCCACTCCTGTTGAGGTGGCAACCGCCATTATATTCGGGATGTTAAGGTAACTCTGCTTGCTTGCAGTAGGTCCCACACAATACGCTTCATCCGCAAGTTTTACATGCAGGGATTCGCGATCCGGTTCGGAATAAATCGCGACAGTCTGGATCCCTAACTCCTTGCATGCCCGAATCACTCGAACAGCAATTTCACCACGGTTTGCAATCAGTATTTTTCTAAACACGATAGCTGCCCCCCGCATTACTCAGGTTTCACAAGGAACAGCGGCTGGCCGTATTCAACCAGTTGTCCGTTCTCTACAAGTACCGCCACAATTTCTCCGCGTACGTCCGCTTCGATTTCGTTCATTAATTTCATTGCCTCAACGATACATACAACCGTTTTTTCGGTAACTTTGGAACCTACGCCAACATAGGGATCAGCATCCGGAGCCGGAGCCTGATAGAAAGTTCCGACCATCGGCGAAACAATTTTATGTAATGTTGGATCTTCTGCGGGTGCAACCGCTTTCTTGGCTGTCTCTTCGACAGCTGGAGCCTGAACAGGTGCCGCAGGGACTGCAGGTGCAGCAGCTTGAATCGCTGCAGGAGCTTGTACAGGCGCCGGTTGAACAACAACCGGAGTTGCAGCGCCATACTCCTTCTTTATGATCAACTTCGTTCCGGCAGCTTCCACATTCAGTTCAGTTACTGACGTTTCGTCAATCAAACGGACAAGTTCTCTAATTTCATTCAGTTTGAACATCGTAGTCCTCCCTTTTACCTGCGTGAACTTTACGCACTATTGGAAAGTATACCACATTCTTGCATAATCTTTCTACACCACGCGGTCGGAGTGCGGAGAGCAACCTCGAACAGAGCCAATCAAAAAAGAAGAAGAGCGCCTTGTCAACCAACGGGCGCCCAACTGGCTAAAGAAAACTTGGCATTCACCAAGTCCTTAGACTTGTGAATGCCTTTAGTTGCGCTTATGTCGATAGGACAAAATTTACAATTTCCTATCGACCAAAAAAGCATCTCTGCTTTTCAAGTATTTTATTGTTTATACGAAACCACAATTTGATGAGCCGGTACGTTCAATTCTTTACTGACGATCATATAGATCTTGGCCGCCTGTTCCTTCGACAGTTGAGCTGCTTGGACGGTGACGGTGATACGATTATCATTTCCTTTGGTGATCAGCGCCTCCTCAAATCCTTCCGCCACTACCTTGCCTTCCGCATTGCTTGCTTTTTCGTTAAATTCTTTGAGCGCATTCAGTTCTTGTTCCGCCTTCACTTTTTGTTCCGTAGTCGTTTTGCTGTCCGCGAGAACATGCTGGAGCTCTTCCATTTTCCTTGAGTAATCATCTTCCCTTTTCAATGCCTCCTCCACAAACCAGTCGCCACCCGTCATGGTCTCCTTATTCTCTGTGGTTTTGCCTTGTTCTTTGCCGCTGTCCTTGGACGGTTGTTCAGTTTTTTTGCCGTCCGTCGTGTTTGCCGGAACCGGTGTGAGAGTGTCGTCGACCGTGTAATACCCGATTACCATTAGAGACAGGATCATCATTGTCGAAAGCCATACCGTTTGACGTTTTGCCATGAGTTTCTTCCTCCTTCAGATCGTTTAATTCGATTTTTTCGGTTGAACTGAAATTCGATGCGACGGAACTTCCAATACCCGCTGCACAGATTCTTTGATCAAAGCTTCAATCCTCGGTTGTTGAGCCCCTTTGGCAACTACCAGAACCCCGCGGACATGAGGTTTAATTGTCCTTACCACAACCGGGTTATCGGGAGATCCTTTCATCATGACCAGTTGTTTATTTTCGTTAACCGTAGTAACCATTCGCTCACCGCCCTGTTTGTCCCGTTCTTGATTCGTTTGCCTGTTGGTTGTCACGTTTTCGGCCAAGACCAGTTCTTCGGTTGAATCCAGGTTCACCATGATGGTGACTTCCGATACTCCATCGATCTGGTTTAAAACCTGTGCCAATTTTTCTTCGTACAGACGCTCGTATCTGCTTATCGTTGAAGAATCGGTGTTCACTACCTTTGTCGCTTCTGCAGTCTCAGATTGCTTGACCGTCTTGGGGGAATTAAAGGATCCGAAGAGGATCAAAATCAGACCCAGTGCAGCCAGAATGTATGTCCACTTGGGAATGCGAGTAAGAAAATTGAAATCGAAATTCATATGTCTCACCCCCTTAGTCGGCCATCCACTTGATTGAGACTGCCGAACCGGAAATTTGGAATCTGGATGCCAAATCTTGCTTGATCTGTTTGGAAATCTTTTCTTGATCTATGGAATCCGCTTGTGGTTTGCCTGGTTCTTGTTGTTTGTCAAGTTGAATGTTGACCGGTTGAACCGGCTGTATTTCACTCCCGGAACGATTGTTTTCCTTTGGGCGAACCTGCAGGCTCAATTCTGTAATTTCGGGAGATGGATGGGACTCATTCAATGGATCCGCAAACCTGGCTTGTACCTGGGTTACTTCTAATGGATATGCGCTTTCCACCTGTTCCTTGACCAGCTTTTCCAACTGGATGTGCAATTGTTCTTGCGCTTGGCGCATTTGATCACGCTGCAGTTTCTCTGCCTTGGATTTTATGGAATCAAAACCAGCAAATTGCGCTCCCGCTTCCGGCCATTGGATCCGGGAAAGATCGAACTTGTTGTCATACAAGGCGGAGATTGGCTTTAACATGGTGACCATGATGACCAGTCCCATCACCACCCTGACGTAGTTCCGCATCGCATTTGTCGGAATAACCAGATCCATTACGACAGCAAACAACAGGATCAGTACAATCTGCAAAAGCCAGGAAGATAAAAGTGCCATTCTTTCACCTCACCATCAGTTGAATGTTGCCCGCCATTAAAATCATGGTGATGGAGAGGAAGAACATGAACCCGACGGTTGCCATAGCGGAGAACACGATGAACAGTGTCTTCCCAATGGTAGCAAGGCATGAGATCACGGGTGAATTCCCGAGCGGCTGCATCAACGCTCCCGACAGACTGTACACAATCGCAAGGCTGATAATCTTGAGTGCCGGAAATGTGCAAATCAGCACCAATACCACCAGACCTGCAACGCCGATGGAATTCTTGACGAGCATGGAAGCGCCGACTACGGTATCAATCGAATCGGAGAACATCTTGCCCACGACCGGAATTAAAGTGGATGTCGCGAATTTGGCTGTTCGTAAGGCAACCCCGTCGGCCACTCCCCCCATCGCCCCTTTTACGGCCATGATGCCAAGAAAGATTGCAAAGAAGGCTCCCAACATCCAATTCCCGGTGGTTCTTAGAAACCCGCCCAACTGGGACAGCTTATAACGGCTGGAGAACTCCGAAACCATCAACAGGACCGCTGAAAAGAAGATGAGTGGGAGCACCACATTGGTGACAAGCCCTGCAAACGTGTTGACGGCAAAAACAACGGTCGGGTAGAGCAGCCCTGCTGATGTAACGGCTCCGGTGGAAGCCATCAGGGTAAGCAAAAGCGGAATGCTCCCCATCATAAAATCGCTCATGGTATTGATCGCTTCTTTGGCGTATCCCGTAGCTGTCATAAAGGAATTGACCGATAGTACGATAAGCGCGATATAGATCACCGAGAAGCCGACCTGGGAAACCGCGTTCCGTTCGAAAGCATTCTGCAAATTTTCCAGCAAGGAGGCCAATACCGCCAGAATCAGGATACTTCCCAACAACATCGAATTCTGTAAGATCTCGAAGAAAAGGAACTTGATCATCCCGAGCAGAACCCCCTTGAGCGAGAACCCTTCCCCCTTCAACAGCTCGAGAATATGCGGTGTGGTCGTACTCGGTAAAAAATCGGCATACTGCTCCACCAAATCTCGCCAAAAGCGGTCAATCTCACTTGTATCGATAGAGGATTCCACATTTTTTTCAGGAGCGATTTTTTGCGCTTCTTCCGCTGCGACCCCCATCGGGGGGGCCGCAAAAGTGAGAAGGAAGACGGTAATCAGGAAGAAAAGCCATTTTCTCATCCGGCTCCCCCCCGAATCATCACCTGCATGATTGTGTCGATCACCACGCGAACAACGGGAATCGCAAGCACCAAAATCAGAATCTTTCCGGCAAACTCAATCTTCGAGGCTAATCCCGACTCCCCCGCGTCCCTGACAAGTTGGGCCCCAAATTCGGCAATGTAGGCAATCGCGATGATCTTCAAAATCACCCCCAGAAGCCTCAGATCCACACGGGCCTGCATCGCCAAACTTTGGATTTCCTCAAAAATCATTCGAATCGGAGGCACCAAAATTACGAATACGAACACACCGGTCAATAGGGAGATCAAAAGAGCGGCGGGAGGAGATTGCCATTTTACCGTGAGTATCAGAAAAGTTGCGATAAGGCCAAGTCCAACAATTTGAAGTATGTCCATGACCGATTCCTTCCTCCAGGTTTCCTATTGGAACCGAAATACACTCGTGATTTCCGACAGCAGGATTTCGAGTTTGCTGAGGACGAGCAGCAATGCAATTGCAATTCCGGTAAGAGTGGTCCAGCTTGCAAACTCTTCTTTTCCCGCGGATTTTAGAACCGTATGCAAAACAGCTACCAGAAACCCAATCCCGGCAATTTGTAAAATTGTACTGACTGCGGCTGAAAACATTTTCCCATCCCCCTGCTTTAATACATGATGATTACGGCAGCCAAGCCCATTAAGGCGCCGAGATATTTCCACATCTTTCCCAACCGGTCCCGCTCATCCCGGGCTGTCGTTTCTTCTGCAGCAAGTCTTTTACAGGTCAGGTGAATATGCTTGATTTGATCCAGACGATCCGAATTCCCAAGCGTATGGCCAAAGGTACACAGGATTTCCTGGTCTTCCGTTTTTAGGTGAAGCTTTGGGCTCCAGCGCAGCACTTGTTCCTGAAAAATCTGCCCGGCCGATCGACCGTCTCCCTGTGATAAAGCGAAACCCGTGTCGGACAGCAGAAGTCCGATTTTTCCGGCGATCCTGGAACCGATTCGAGTCAAAGCTTCCGGCAATGGCGTCGCCCCGTAGGAGATTTCGGTTTCCAGCATTTGCAGGGCTGTAATCAGTTGGTGCAGTTCTTTTGTTCGTTCCGAATAGGAAGCCGCTTTCCACAATCCCAGACCGGTTGTGGCCATAACGAACAGCACGGAACCAATCAATTTGACCATTCGGATCGACCCTCTCTTTGATACAGACGCTGTCCGTTCTTGTCATAAACCCCTTCCAGCGTGACGGGTCCGTTTCTCCGGGACAGAACCAGGAAACGGGAAAACACTTTTGCTTCAAAGAGGGATTGAATCGCAGGGCGATTTTTGATTTCTGCCAGATTATAGCCGTGTGCGGAGGCGATTACATGAACCCCTGCATGAACCGCTTCCTGGATCGCATCGCGGTCTTCTTCCCGCCCTATCTCATCCGTTATTAACACATGCGGAGACATGGACCGGATCATCATTAACATCCCTTGGGCCTTGGGGCATCCGTCCAATACATCTGTTCGAGATCCAACACTGTGTTGAGGAACCCCGTTTACACATCCTGCCAATTCGGATCGTTCATCCACGATTCCGACCTTTAATCCCTTCATCTTGGGGTGAAGGGACCCATCGCTGATTTGACGGGCCAGGTCGCGGAGGAGAGTCGTTTTTCCACATTGCGGCGGCGAAATGATGAGGGTGTTGTAAAGCTTATAGCCCGACGGGTTCATCAGATATTCTTTGACAGGATCGGCAACCCCCTGAACTTGGCGGGCCACCCGGATATTCAAATTCGTAATGTCCTTCATGGTTTGAACGAATCCTTCGGCCGACAAAATCGTCCGGCCAGCCAATCCAACCCGGTGCCCCCCGGCAATCGTCAGAAATCCACGCCGCAATTCTTCTTCCAGAGCATAGAGAGAAGAGCGCGTGAGAAGCTGCAGAGTTTGCGCCACATCCTCTTCGGAGACGCAGTAGGCTTTAGGCAGAAACCGGAAAGGTTGACCTTGCGGATCCAAGTAATAGTCCCCCTGGTGGGTATATACCTGCAGCGGTTTCCCAAGACGGATTCGAATTTCTTCCAAGCTGAACTGCACAGATGGCGGAGTGCGGCTAATGATGCTCCGAATGGCGGGAGCAAGCACAGGCAGGATTTGTTGACGAATCGCAGTTTCGATTTGGTTGCGTGAAGCCGTGGGAAGCATGGTACCCCCTCCTCGTCCACAAGTAGATATTCCATACATATGGACCGGCTTGTTCGTTTATACCGGCTTGGACCAAAAAAATACGAGATTCTCAGTTTGCAATTTGCTATTTTCGTAGTTTAGAAAAAGCAATAAAAATAACCCTCCCCAATCCCAGGGAGGGCTGGCACAAACACAACTTCTATGAGGTGGTAACCGGGCTGTCGTCATTCACCAAAATCGTTTCGTGGCATTCCGGACATAAAACTTCCACAACGTCGTCATCATCAAACACGGTGCAATCTACAAACACTGTTTCCTGGCAGTTCGGACATTCCATTTCCAAGTACTCAATATCGTCGTCTTGCTCTCCATCCTCATCTTCGTAAACCTCATACACGTCTATATCCTCATCGTCGTACTCGCCATAAAAATCGTTTTCCAAATCAGTGAGATCCTCGTCGATTGCACTGACATACTCTTCCAAATCTTCTTGATGGATATTCAGCCTGTCAACTGAATGTATGACAGCGTCCATCAAGTCTATTATTTCAAGCAGTACGCGGCCTTCCGGAGTATTCCGGTTCACATCAAGCCCTGAGGTCAACCCTTTTATATACGCCATGCGTTCTTTTAACTGGTGCATACCTGTTCTCCTTTCAGTCCGTTGTCCCTCACTAGTATCACCCCATCAAAGTGACGGTATGTACAACACCCATTAAAGTGACGTACAACTTCGAAGTTTATTCCGAGTGCCTTGAGAATGGACCCGGAATCAGGTATCACGACCGGACTCCGTACAGAATCAAAGCGACGCCGCACATGACAAGTACCATTTTCGTGAAATCCAGTTTATCGGCCAGCCCGATGAGTCCAATCGTTGTCACTAAAATCAAAACGATGGGTCCAACAAGGGAAAGAAACGCATTCACCGTGACCGCTCGCTCGATTGTCCCGTAATACAGCATTAGCAGAGCAGCTATGATTTCGATGCTGCCGGATAGAAGCCGAAGCCCTGCCATTCCCAATACCAACTTGTCCTCAACGTCAAACATTGCCCCACACCTCATCCCTTGATCCCAACGGACAGACTTCTTCACTAGGAAAATGTATGTGGGCAGCAGACAAGCTAGAACAAAAAAACCGCACTGTCAAAAGTGCGGTTTAATGGTACTAAGCACGGGAAACATATTCACCGGAACGGGTATCGATAATTAACTTGTCTCCCACTTCAATGAAGAACGGAACTTGAACCACATAGCCAGTCTCCAATTTGGCCGGCTTGGATCCGCCAGTTGCAGTATTGCCCCGAATACCGGGATCTGTTTCCACCACTTCCAGTTCAACGGTATTCGGAATCTCGATCCCGATGGCTGCTCCTTCGTACATCATAACAAAGCAGTTCATGTTTTCCTTCAGGAATTGCAGTTCGTATTCCAGTTGGCTTGCAGGAATCTGAATCTGTTCAAATGTTTCGGTATCCATGAAGGTGTAGTTTTCCCCATCGTTGTACAGATATTGCATTTCACGGGTTTCAATTCGGGCACGCGGAACTTTCTCACCTGCATTGAAAGTCATTTCTTTTACTGCACCGGTTCTTACATTTTTCAATTTGGTACGAACAAAGGCAGCACCTTTACCCGGTTTTACGTGGAGGAATTCGATCACCTTCCAAATGGCGCCGTCATATTCGATCGTAACTCCCGGACGAAAATCATTACTTGAAATCATTTAGTTAATTCCCTCCTACTGATGAGTGCCTGAAGTATTAAAGTATTAACAAGTCCTTGATAGAACTGGTTAAAATCTCAATTCCCGATTCGGTAATCACAACGTCGTCTTCAATTCGAACTCCGCCAAAACCGGCCACATAGATGCCCGGTTCAACAGTCACCACCATTCCCGGCTCCAATACATCGTTCGAAAGTGAAGATAACCGCGGTTCTTCATGTATATAAAGCCCGATTCCGTGACCTAAACCATGGCCGAAGTGATCCCCGTATCCCTTGTTTTTTATGATCTCCCTGGCCAAAGCATCCGCTTCCTTCCCGGTCATGCCTGCCTTCAAGTGCTCCAGAGCATACAATTGAGCTTCTGCTACGATGTTGTATATTTCCCGCTGTTTGTCACTCGGTTCCCCCAGCACGACGGTTCGCGTGATATCAGAGCAATATCCTTGGTACAACGCACCAAAGTCCAATTTGACAAAATCCCCTTTTTCCAACACCTTATCCGTAGCCACGCCATGCGGTAAACTGGACCGAGCACCGGACGCCACGATGATGTCAAATGAAGAGCTTTTGGCACCGAGTTTCCGCATGAAAAACTCCAGCTCTACAGCTACGTCCAGTTCCGTAATTCCCGGTTTTAAAAAACCGGTGATATGGGAAAAAGCTGCATCCGCAATTTCAGCAGCCTTGCGAATGATTGCAATCTCATGCTCATCTTTCACCGCCCGGAGTTTTTCCACGATTCCTTCAAGCGGAACCAGTTCGATGGGCGCGAATTTCTCCTGAAATGTGGAGTAGATTGCATATGTAAGATAATCTTTTTCAAAACCCAAGCGTTTGATACCTAACCTGTTCAAATGGGCAAGGATCGTTTCGTGAGCAGAGGAGCCGTGTTTTACCACTTCAAAATGGGGAGCCTGCTCCTGTGCCTGCTCGGTGTACCGGAAGTCAGTAATTAATATGGCATCCTTCCCGGTAATTAACAAGTAACCGGCTGACCCTGTAAACCCACTGATGTACCGTCTGTTCTCAGGCTTAACAATCAACATTCCGTCACACGGTTGCTGGGCAAGCTGTTTACGGAGCTTGACTAACCGTTCCTGCATGTATCAAACCTTCTTTCTATGTCAGTCGCCCGAGTCTCTGCAAGTGGCCAACCAGTGCCAATAATCCCAGTTCATAGCTTTGGATGCCGAAACCGCTGATTTGCCCGACAGCAACTGGTGCTACAACTGAAAGTTTACGAAATTCCTCGCGTGCATGAATGTTTGACAAATGAACTTCAACAGCCGGAATCGGAACCGCACTGAGCGCATCCCGAATTGCAATACTATAATGAGTAAAAGCTCCCGGGTTAATTAAAATCCCTTCGGCAGAGCCAATGGCAGAATGAATGCGATCGATAATTTGTCCTTCGTGGTTTGACTGAAAAAATTCCAATTCAACAGAGTGCTGATTCCCGAGTTCCGTTAATTGACGGTTAATATCCTCCAACGTAGAGGTTCCGTAAATTTCCGGCTCCCGCTGCCCCAACAGATTTAAATTCGGTCCATGAATAACTACAATCTGAGCCATGACAATTTACCTCCAAAATTCACTTTGTCATTGTAGCACAATTTTTGTGTAAAGAGTAGTGAGAACCACAAGTCCAATTCATGTCGGGAGTTATCCCCGTCCCATAGCACATAGCACTGGGGATTTTGTTATAATGGTAACGTACTGATAATGTGAGGTGAGCCAACATTTATGACAGAGATCTGCCTGGTGCGGCATGGAGAAACGCTTTGGAACCGGGAATCCCGGCTGCAGGGTTCAAAAGATGTCCCTTTGTCAGAAGCGGGGATTGAACAAGCGCGGATTGCGGCTGATCAACTGTCAAAAGAGACCTGGGATGTCTTATATTCCAGCGATCTGTCGCGGGCAAAACAAACGGCTGAACACGTAAACGAGCAACTGAAAGTGACGCACTTTATTGAACCGGGACTTCGGGAACGGAATTACGGGATATTGGAAGGTATGACACGGGCAGAAATTGATGCACAATACCCGGGAGCCCTTTCCGATCCGACTCAACATCAGATTCCAGGTTTGGAAACATACGAAGAGCTTAGGCAACGGATAAAAAAATCGGTTGAATCGATTGCCAAGCGCCACGACGGCAAGCGCATTCTCATCGTTACACACGGAGGATCGATCAACGCTTTCCTGCACGCCATCACGGGTAAGCGTGCGGAGCGGATTGGAAACACTGCTATTACTCGGGTTCGTTTCGACAATGCGCGCTGGTATGTTGATTGTATCAACGATTGCTCTCATTTAAATGTAAATTAGCGGTGTCCCCACAGTAAAGGCGTGTCAAACTGTTTCCAGTTTGCACGCCATACTTATTTTTCCACCTGGTACAAATTCCACCAAGTCCCCCTAACCTCCCGGGTAAAAGCTATCTGTCCGGGTGATAACCCCAATCCCACCTGAATTACATTCAGAAACAGGAGCCTCAATATCGTCAGTAACTTATTTTACAAATCGTCCCCGGCACGCCCGATATCGACGGTATGCCTTTTCTATTTTTGGTGATAGTAATAAACGGAAAAAACACTGATATTAAGGAGTGATTTCGCAATGCATGGAAACAAGATCAGGATGTTGACTGTTTTCCTACTGGCAACTGCTTTGATGGCCGGCTGCACTCCGGCTCAACCTCGGGCTCAACGGTATCCGGGAGCACAAACTCCGGCCCCGGGTGCCCCGGTCCCGCCTCCGCCCCCCTCCCCAGCGCCTGACACGGCTCCTCGGGTGCAAACGACTGACACACCTGTCAGAGATGCGCAAAATATTGCAAACGCATTGGTTGGAAAACATAATATTAGCCGTGCCAATGTGCTTGTAACCGATCGCACTGCCTATGTGGCAGTAGACATTCCTTATACCGGTCGGAGTCAAGCCATGACTGACCGGTTTAAAGACGAAGTGGCGAATGAAGTGCGTCGGGTCGATCCGAGTATTCAACGGGTGTACGTTTCGGCAGATGCGGACGTATTTGATCGGTTCCAGGGATACACCAATGATATCCGCGCAGGACGCCCAATCCAGGGAGTGTACGAAAGATTCACAGAATTTGTTCAAAGGATTTGGCCGCAGCAGAGATAGGTTTATATGTATCAGATGAAAAGGAGAGCCTGGGCTCTCCTTTTCGACGGTTACGACCGGTTCTTTTGATTCGCTTGCTGCTGAGCCTGCTGATTCATCTTGTACTGAGGCTCCTGTTGTTCCATCTGATTTACCCGCGAACGAAGCGGGGTAATAATTTGTTGTTCCATCGTGTTGGCAAGCTGGGAATACATTTGTTTCGCTTGCTGGTTGTCCGTGTCCAAGGCAAATGTCTTGAAGCTTGCCAGTGCCGATTCACAAGATGCCAAAGTCTGATGAAGTTTGGTTCCTACTGTCATTGAAGTGCCTCCTCAGAGTGTATTCGGGTTTCCCCTTTGTTACTATCGTCAGAATGACAACCGCTTATAAGGAGAAAATATTGGAAAATCAAGGTGGTCTGAGGAAGGAGCAATCCATGTGAGAATCATTCTGGTTCTGTTCGCGCTGTTTTTATTCACCAATGGCGCAATGGCCGAAACCATACGGAAACCCGTCATCGTCATCGACCCGGGACACGGAGGCATTGATCCCGGTACGCAAAGCGCGGACGGGACAGTTCTCGAGAAAGACTTGAATTTGCAAATTGCCAAGAAGCTCGCCAAGAAACTCCGCAAGGAAGGATTTCATGTGGAGTTGACCAGAGAAACGGATGAAGACGCAACAAAATTTGCCCCAACAGACCGAGGATGGGGCCGCCATAAACGCGATCTGTTCGGTCGGGTGGAAGCTGCAAACCAAAAACATGCAACCATGCTGATCAGCATACACGGGAACCACGGTACCACGTACAATCGCGGTTCAGTTCTGTATTTCAACACACGCTCGTTCGAGAGTTACATGCTGGCAGCAGAGCTGCAAAACCGTCTCAATACTGTATCAAACAAGTATTATCTCCCGCGCAACGGGAACAGTTTTTTTGTGATTCGGAGGCCTGATTTCCCCTCTGTTCTGGTGGAATACGGGTATCTGTCAAATCCTGTTGAACTCGCTAAGCTGCAAACGGACGCCTATCAAGAAAAATTGGTCCAAGCCATGAGAGACGGGATCGCTCATTTCATCACATTGTATCATGTTCCAAAATGAAAAAGAGGGGATCCCCAGACCCCCTCCTCTTACTTCACGTAACGCAGCACCGGATTTCGGGCTGCCATAGTCTCATCCAATCGATTGACCACAGTAGTGTACGGCGCCGCTTTTACTGCATCCGGGTTTTCGGTTGCTTCTTTCGCAATCTCAATCATTGTCTCCATAAATCGATTCAAAGTATCAATGTTTTCGGTTTCTGTCGGTTCGATCATGATCGCTTCCTCTACATTAAGCGGGAAGTAAATGGTCGGAGGATGGAAACCGAAGTCAAGAATCCGCTTGGCAATATCAAGCGTTTTAACCCCGTTCGCCTTTTGCCGCTTCCCGGAAAGAACAAATTCATGCTTGCAGATCCGATCATACGGCAGGTCAAAGTAGGGCTTCAGTTTCCGCATCATATAGTTGGCGTTTAATACTGCGTCCTCCGTTACAAGCTTCAAGCCGTCCGGTCCCATGGTCCGAATGTACGAGTATGCGCGAACCAAGATGCCGAAATTTCCATAGAAGCCTTTTACTTTTCCAATGGACTGCCGACGGTCGTAGTCAAGTACATATTTGCCGTCTTTATAGTCGACAACCGGTACTGGCAGGAATGGGATCAATTCTTTCTTTACCCCGACCGGACCGGCTCCGGGACCACCGCCGCCATGCGGGGTTGTAAAGGTCTTGTGCAGGTTGAGATGCACCACATCAAATCCCATGTCGCCAGGACGGGCATATCCGAGAATTGCGTTCGCGTTTGCTCCATCATAATAAAGCAGACCGCCTGCTTCGTGGACAATCTCAGCGATCTCCACAATCTGTTCTTCAAACAGTCCCAAAGTCGATGGGTTGGTCAACATCAGTGCAGCCGTATCGGGGCCTACAACTTGACGCAGTGAATCCAGATCCACGTTTCCCCGTTCGTCCGATTTGATCGTAATGGTATCATAACCCGCTACTGTAGCTGATGCAGGATTGGTCCCATGAGCGGTATCCGGAACGATTACTTTCGTTCTTTTCTCTCCGCGTGCTTCATGATAGGCACGGATTAACATGAGTCCCGTCCATTCCCCCTGCGCACCCGCTGCGGGTTGCACAGACACTCGATCCATTCCGGTGATTTCTTCCAGCTCGGTCTGCAGTTTATACATCAGTTCAAGTGCGCCCTGTACCGTTTCCTCATCCTGATAAGGGTGAATGGAAGCAAAACCTGTCAAACGCGCCATGCGTTCGTTCCGCTTCGGATTGTATTTCATCGTACAGGATCCAAGCGGATAAAATCCATTGTCGACCCCATAGTTGCGGCGAGAGAGTTCCGTAAAATGGCGAACCAAATCGACTTCACTCACTTCAGGCAGTTCGGCCGGTGTTTTCCGAACATAATCAGACGGAATCAATTCTTCAACAGATTGCTCAGGTACGTCACATGCCGGAAGGCTGTATGCGATTCGACCCGGACGTGACAACTCAAAAATCAACGGTTGATTCTTTTCTTGTCTCATACAATTGCCTCCAATCGCTCAGCCAATAAATCAATTTCTTCTTTTGTGCGCAATTCCGTAACTGCAAAGAGCATACCGCCTGTGTATTCGGGATATGACCGACCCAGGTCATAGCCGCCGATAATCTTCGCGTCGAGCAGTTTTTTGTTGACGTTTGCAGGATTCCCATTCAGCTTGACAGCAAACTCATTAAAGAACGGTGCTTGAAAAAGGGGCTCGATCCCTTTGATGCCTGAGAGTTTTTTATGGGCATAATGCGCTTTTTGCAGGTTCAATTTCGCCACATCCTGCAGCCCCTGTTTCCCCATATAGGTGAGGTATACAGTGGCAGCCAGTGCATTCAATGCCTGGTTCGAACAAATATTGGAACTCGCTTTCTCGCGGCGTATATGTTGTTCCCGTGCTTGCAGAGTCAACACGAACGCACGGCGGCCATCCAAATCGGCGGTCTGACCTACTACCCGCCCAGGTACCCGTCGTACAAGTTCCTTTGTCGTTGCCAGCATTCCGAGGTAAGGTCCGCCAAAAGCAACCGGATTCCCGAGGGATTGCCCCTCAGCCACTACTATGTCTGCACCAAAGGCACCAGGAGCTTCGAGAATTCCCATTGCAATCGGATTGACTGCAGTGACAAAAAGCGCCTTGTGCTGATGCGAAAGTTCGGAAATCGCCTTGATATCCTCGATCGAACCGAAGAAATTCGGATATTGCACAAGTACACCCGCAATGTCGCTGCCCAATTTTGCTTCAAGATCCTGTAAGCTGGTGCGTCCGTCTTCAAGTGCAATTTCCTCAACCTCAATGTTTTGACCATACGCGTAAGTTTTGACGACTTCGCGGTACTCCGGATGAACGCCTCGTGAGATCAACAGCTTGGAACGACGTGTTGCGGCACAAGCCATGATTCCCGCTTCGGCCATAGCACTGGGACCATCGTACATGGATGCATTCGACACATCCATTCCGGTCAATTCACATACCATTGTCTGGTATTCGAAGATCGCTTGCAGGATGCCCTGCGAAATTTCAGGTTGGTAAGGAGTATACGCCGTGTAAAATTCAGAACGGCTAATGATTGCGTCTACAACGGAAGGTATATAATGCTGGTAGGCACCGGCTCCCAAGAAGGAAACATACTCTTCCAGGTTGGCATTCTTGTTGGCCATTGCGGCAAAATTCCGGTTTAATTCAATTTCCGACCAGGCCGGCGGAAGGTTCAGTTCCCTTTTTAACCTCACCGACTCGGGAATATCAGAAAACAGGTCTTCCACATTTTGAAGCCCCAGTGAATCGAGCATCGTCTTGCGGTCTGCTTCTGTGTTGGGGATATAGCTGTGCTTTTTCAATGTTTCGCCTCCAAAACTCCTTAATTTGTTTGAGGTTATTTACTTTGCTCTTTTATAAAATGGGGTCTTGACAATTACGCCTTTCACCGGTTTATTTCGGATAATGACGTCAAGCTCCTGACCGATTTTTGCATAGTCAGATTCGATCAATGCAAGTCCGATATTTTTCTTTACGGTCGGCCCCATGGTACCTGTTGTAACTTCACCAATCTTCCGCCCGTCAACCTGCACTTCATAGTGTGTGCGCGGAATGCCCCGCTCGATCATTTCGAAGCCTACAAGTTTGCGCTTCGGTCCTTCTTCTTTTTGCTTGGCCAACGCATCCCGGCCTATAAAGCCGCCCTTGTCGAGCTTCACAAACATTCCGAGACCCGCTTCCAACGGCGAAATGGACGAACTGATTTCCTGCCCGTAGAGAGGCAATCTTGCTTCAAACCGCAACGTGTCACGGGCTCCCAGACCCACAGGGACAATTTCTTCTGCTTTTCCTGCATTCAGAATGGCTTTCCAGAGATCTGCCGCATGTTCAGCATCGACATAGATTTCAAACCCGTCCTCGCCGGTATATCCGGTTCGGGATACGAGACATTTGTACCCTGCTGCGGTCACGTCCTGGGCAAACCAATAGTATTTGACCGTTGATAGGTCATAATCGGTCAGCTTTTGAAGGATCGATTCCGAAAGGGGACCTTGCAGCGCGAGTTGGGCTATCTGCTCCGACAGATTCGTGATCTCGACGTTTCCCGATGCGTTTTGCTTGACCCATTCAAAATCTTTCTCAATATTAGCCGCGTTCACGACCAGCAGATAATGGTCAGTGCCGAGCCGGTAGACCAGAAGATCATCCACACACCCTCCATCCGGATAGCACATAGGAGAGTATAATGCCTGGCCAATCTCAATTTTGGACGCGTCATTGGTAATCCAATTTTGGATATTGGACAATGCATCCGGACCTTTTACTTCAATTTCCCCCATGTGGGACACGTCAAACAGTCCCGCCCGGGTGCGAACCGCTTCATGCTCCTGCAAAATGCCGGAAAATTGAACCGGGAGTTCCCACCCCCCGAAGTCGATCGTTTTTCCGCCATACTCCGCATATACAGGAAACAACGGTGTACGTTTTAACTCTGCCATCATTCAACCCCCTAAAAAATCTTCCGAAAAATTGTTTTTCCAAAGTATGTTTCCCTTTTTTGGGCAAGAAAAAAGAGACACTTAGGGAAAATTTCCCCTAGTGTCTCTGTCCCCGCTACCTGAGAGTTCCCTTCAATTGAAGTTGCCCCTTGGGTGGCCTATGTAATCCGGCTCTCTCCAGAGTTGCGTCCTGATTGCGGTACTTCTGCCTGAGAGATTCATGGAGATTCGGGCAACCCCCACTTGCTCCTTCGGCGACGAAATGTCGTTCTCTCCCGCAACAATCATCCGCGCGTATAAAATTCCAAAAACTAGCACACTCTATTGCAGCATTATTATACCACAAGGGGTGAACTCCTTGAAACTGGATTCTTTAACGAACCCTCCGATCCATGAGGCACCGGAGTGCACCATAGATGATAATCTGTTCCAACAGTTCCTGGAAAGAGTAGAAAACGAAAATTGGAATCACTGGACCCTGTTCCAATTGATAAGGGAAGCCGAGGAAACAAAGGTGGCTCCTACCTTTGACCAATTGCTTTGCCTCGAGCACATTCCCGCGGTCGTCCCCTACCCGCATCAAGTGGCAACAGCCAAACGGGTACTCAATGAATTACAGGGTCGCGCCATACTCGCAGATGAAGTCGGCTTGGGAAAAACGATCGAAGCCGGTTTGATCATGAAGGAATATATCATGAGAGGTTTGGTAAAAAAGACTCTGATTCTCGTGCCCGCTTCTCTTGTTCTGCAATGGACCCGGGAGTTAAATGAAAAGTTCAATATAAAAGCGGCAGCCCAACGCAAAGAATGGTGTTGGACAACCTATGACGTAGTAGTAGCCTCAATCGACACAACCAAGCGAGATCCGCATCGGAGCATTGTCCTGGAACAGGATTGGGACCTGGTAATCGTTGATGAGGCCCACAAGCTCAAAAATCGGAAAACGAAAAACTGGGAACTGATCAATCAATTAAGAAAGAAATACTTATTGTTACTGACCGCAACTCCGATACAGAATGATATGAAGGAATTGTACAACCTGATTACTCTGTTAAAACCGGGGCAACTGGGAAGCGCCCAGCACTTTACATCCACCTTCATGGAAGAGAAACGCAAACCCAAAAACCCCGGTGAATTAAAAGATGCTTTGTCGCAGGTGATGATTCGAAACAAGCGCAGTGAAGGGGGCGTTTTTTTCACCCAACGAAAAGTGACTTCCATTCCGCTTGAACTCTCGCCGAAGGAACGCGAATTATACGATGCCGTTTCGTATTTTGTGAGAGAAGAATATTTGAAACGGCGGGCAGAACGAGGCAATGTCCTGCCGCTGATCACCCTGCAAAGGGAGATCTGTTCCACCCCTTATGCCGCAATGCCGACACTTGAAAGAATGCATAAGGACCCCAAAACATCCGACTCTTTAAAGACAAGAATCGAACAGCTGTATAAAATGTGCGGAGAAATCCCGCTCGAAGAATACACAAAAGGAAAAACCGTAATCGACATTGTGAGATCCTGCAATGACAAAGTGATTATCTTTACCGAATATCGGGCCACCCAGGAATATCTCATCTACATGCTCGAACAAGCGGGCATCCGGGCGATTCCGTTTCGGGGCGGTTTTAAAAGAAGCAAGAAAGATTGGATGCAGGATCTTTTTGAAAAAAGGGCTCAGGTGATGGTAGCAACGGAAGCCGGCGGTGAGGGGATCAACCTGCAATTTTGCAACCAGGTGATCAACTTCGACCTGCCTTGGAATCCGATGCGCATCGAGCAGCGGATTGGACGGGTTCACCGTCTGGGCCAGGAACGGGACGTATTTATCTATAATATGGCCACACGCGGTACGATTGAAGAACACATTGTGGATTTGCTGCAGGAAAAGATCCGTATGTTTGAGATGGTCATCGGAGAATTGGATATGATCATCGGCAAGCTGAAAATGAACAAAACACTCGAGAACGATATCATGGAATGGTTTGTCGAGTCCAGTTCGAAAGAAGATCTTGCCTCGCGTTTTGACCAGCTGGGACAGAAAATGATCGAAGCTCTAAGGGAGGAACAAGATGAATAAGGAGCAGATTCAATCCTACTGCAGACGATATTTCCAGGCGACCAACACCCCGATCCTTCGGGACGAGCCAAATTTTCTGCAAGTCGAACTTCCCATTGAGGTCGATAAAGAACTGACCGATCGTCCGTACTATTGGATGTGGGTGGAAGCTACGGGACAGGAAGTGAAACCTACCGTCTTAAACCTGGTGTTCGATCCGGAAGTGGAAATTGAAGGAGAGGAAAAGTGCGAACTGGTGGCCCTCGGAAGCTTTCGACTTGAAAAGATCTTTGAATCGGCAACGCGTAGGGGACGATTTGTTTGCCAGTATCAGCATGGAACTTCCACCGGACTGAGGGTCCCTTTTTTGGTAACCAGTCTTAAAATTTCCTATATCGCCGACAGACGAAGAGACGAGATTCGTTCTTACGGGGTGAACCTGAAAAGCAACCAGGTAATCCCGGATCTGTACGAACAAATTCGTGAACTTCCCATGACGGATGAACTGCCGGAGTATTATAAAGAACAATTCTCGAACGGACAGTTCCTGATTGCCTCTCTCCAAACGGGGTGGCAAAAGATCAAGGATGCGGTAACGGAGGAAATCCAAAGCGAAGACCATTCCTGGGCCGAGGCAGCCCTCGAACAGTTATCCCACGAAATTGAACAACTTGAAACGTATTACCAGTCGTTGATGTTTGATAACCAAGAGCAAATGGCAATCTATTCAGCCGAAAGAGAACTGCGAACCGCGGAACTGAAATGGCGCTGTCAGCCCCGCATCCAGGTGACTCCCCTGCACTTTGCCCTGCTTTATCTGGAGCCAACCCAATTTACGGCCGGATCTGTCCCGATATAAATCGGATATTCGGCCCCAGCAAACACATCGCGAAGTTCCAGAACTTCCAGATTGCCCCTAATGGTTTGCAGCCCGGTAATTGCCCAGACGGAATAATAGTCCTTCGCAAGAGTGGTGAATACCAGATAACCGGCTGCCTCCCCCGTTTCGGGCAATAATTTTTTGTCAAACGGAACCGAGTGGCCGAAACCGTACTGGATCATTACATCTATCCCGTAATCCGAACGGGTGTCGGTTGAAAACTGGATTCCCTTGAAATTTTCCCCGCCTGCCTCAGAGTCATGAGCCTCACCGATAATTGAAGCTCTCTGCCGGATGGGCTTTCCCTGAATGGTCTCCCCATTGGCAAGGTTCATCCACGTATCCGGATCAGCATCCGCCACTTGGAATAAATGCATTCCAGGCCCTATGTACAAATAATGACCCGCTTTCTGATTCTTCAGCATTTCAATCGGTGTGACAGGGCTATATTCAAACAGGGCTTGTCCATTGCTGGCTGTAACAAAATATCCGAGATTCCGGTTTTGGTTCTCGACCTGCCACACCACAGCCTCCTGTCCGTAAGCCGTAGATTCGGCAAACAACTGGCGAACCGTTGAATCTTTCCAGTCATGAAAAATCGGATTTGAATCAGCGATCCGATTCTTCCATTGGTGAATGGCAGCAGCTTGTCCAGGATTGGCTGTAACGGTCGATTGTCCAAATAACAGCGTAGTCAGAATCAATATAAGAATTCCAAACCTCTTCATTTTCTCCCTCCCGGAACGGGCCCATCAAAGTGAAGATCAACCTTCGCAGCTTATTCCGGGTACTTTTATGGGGACCCAAAAAGTGCTGACGAATTCTTATTAAACTAATTTTACAGTGGATTGTCTGCGATTGTTGCCGGAACGTGTCGTTGATCCTACTCAATTTTCCTGCTTAAATCGACGGGATTCGAGAAAAAAGAAACCCTGTACCCGAATGGGTACAGGGGCCTCTATGAGGAGGGAAGGTTTTTGAGTTTTTGGATTTCCGAAGACAATAACCTTTCAGCTTCCTGCATTACAGCTAACTGATTTTTCTTATTGGCGGTTAATGCGGCCAAAATCTCTTTTTGTTTTGATTCATTGCGGGATTGCCGGGCGGCGTTCAACTGTCCCTGAAGTTTTTTGTCAACTTCGTTATACTGATGTATTTTCTTTATTAATTCGTCATACTGAATAATATTTAATTTTACATGTTTTTGTTCCGCGAGAGAACGTAATTGTTCTTGTTGTTTTTTCACAGTTTCTGATAGTTCATTGATTTGCCGTTGCATCTCATGAACCTCTGTCGAGTCTTTCGACACTTCTTGTCGAGCAGCGCCCCCGCCTTCTGCACCGGCTGCCCAACTCGGAATTGGGGTGGAAAGAGCAGCCAAAACCACTCCAAGACCAACTGCTTTTTGTCTCCAATTCATTCCATCACCTCTTTTATGCTTTGAAAAACCCTCTATAGGGTGCACAAAAGAGGAGGAATTATTAAGTATCAGATGAAAAAATTTCTACCCCCTGCTCCGCGGGAGACAGAATCATGATTTCAGAGCCAATCCCTTCTGCCTGAAAACCTTCTTGCAAAGCAGTTCCTATCCGATCTGCTCTTTCCTTGCAAAATGCGATTAACGTTGGACCCGACCCCGATAGAACAGCCGCCAAAGCACCAGCCTCTTTCGCCCGTGCAATCGCATCCTTCATTCCCGGAACCAACGGCATTCGATAAGGTTCATGCAATCGATCGTCCATCAGATTGCAAAGCATGTCAAAATTTCCTTCCACCAGCGCAGCCACCATCAGACTGCTTCGACTCACGTTATGAACGGCATCTGCATGGGAAACCGCCGGCGGGAGAGCTTTCCGACTCGTCTTGGTTGCAAGCTGAAAGTCCGGAATTGCCACCACACAGCTCATTTCGGGGGGCGGGGAAAACCTTTTGGAATAGACTTTCCCGTTCACCATTCCTGAAACCACGATTCCCCCGAAGATTGCCGGCGTAACATTATCCGGATGCCCTTCGATTTCAACAGCCATGTGAACCAATTCATCCTCAGACAAAGGCTGACCGAGCAGCACGTTGGCTGCCCATAAACCGCCGACAATTGCGGTTGCGGAACTCCCCAATCCGCGAGTGACGGGAACATTATTGTGAATGTGAATCCGTACTCCCCTTTCTTCCAAAAGGGAGGCTTGGCCGACTTTTTCAAACACTGAATGCATGGCCTGATAAACTACATTGGTAGCGTCGCGCGGGACCAATTCGGCACCGTCACCTGTCACTTCAAATTCCAAGCTGCCCGATGACCAGGCAGCTTCCAGAGTATTATAAAGCGATAGCGCCATACCCAAAGTATCAAAGCCAGGACCCAGATTGGCAGTTGTCGCCGGAATGCGTACACAAACTCCCATTCTGATCCCTCCTACTTAAAGATCGCTTTCACTACCGCCTCTTCCTTAGCAGCTACGACCTTTGTCTCAATTGACACGCCATGTTTCATAGCCGTTTCAGGGTCTTTTAATCCATTTCCGGTCAATACACAGACCACTCGATCATTGTTTGCGAAGCAGCCTGCTTTTGCAAGCTTTAAAACACCGGCTACCGATGCGGCAGAACCCGGTTCACAGAATACGCCTTCGGCCGCAATCATGCGATACGCTTCCAAAATTTCGTCGTCCCCAACGTGGTCGATCTTTCCTTTGGAGTCCTTTGCGGCTTGCACTGCAGGCTCCCAGCTCGCCGGGTTCCCAATCCGAATTGCGGTCGCAATTGTTTCCGGATTTTCAATCGGTTTGCCCCTTACAATGGCAGCCGCACCGGTTGCTTCAAACCCGATCATCTTCGGGAGTTTACCGGAACGACGATTCTTTCGGTATTCGTTAAACCCTTTCCAATATGCGGTAATATTGCCCGCGTTCCCTACCGGAATTGCCAGATGAGTAGGTGCTTCACCCAAAGCGTCACACACCTCAAACGCGCCGGTTTTCTGCCCTTCAATCCGATACGGGTTCACAGAGTTCACCAATTTAATGGGATGACTTTCCGCAATTTGGCGGACGATCGCCAACGCCTCGTCAAAGTTCCCCTCGATTTCGATAATTTCCGCACCATACATGATGGTTTGAGCCAATTTTCCCAAAGCAACTTTCCCATGAGGAATAACGACTACTGCCTTCATTCCTGCACTGGCGGCATAGGCCGCTGCGGCAGCGGACGTATTGCCGGTCGAGGCACAGATTAACACTTCTGCCCCCTCTTCTTTCGCTTTCGTTACCGCCATTGCCATTCCGCGGTCCTTAAATGAACCGGTAGGGTTTAATCCATCATATTTGAGCCAAACTTCAACCCCTGCTGCATTTGAAAGCCTGTTTGCTTTGTATAAGGGGGTATTGCCTTCAAACAATGTAACGATTGGCGTATCGTCAGATACGGGCATAAACTCTCTGTACTCTTCCACAATTCCTCTCCACATTGGTTCTCTCTCCTATCTGAAATTAGCTGTAACCCACAACTTCCGCTTTTCGGACACCCTGCATATTCTGCAGTGTCACCGTCAATTCATCCACGGATACGTCCAAATGACGAATATCCACTGTTGCCGTCACGTGAGCCGCTTGGCTAAGAGGCATACCTTGTGTGATCGTTATAATGTTGCCTCCCGTTTGGGCAATCGTATTCAGAACATTTGACAAGATACCCGACCGGTGTTCAAGTATTAACGATAAAGTGATTAAACGCTCTCTTTTCTCATCGTCATACAGAAAGACCAAATCCCGATATTTATAAAAAGCGGAGCGAGACAATCCCACCACGTTAACCGCATCATGCACCGTGTCAAATTCCCCTCTGGCCAGCATGTCCTTTACTTCAACCGTTTTGATCATCGCTTCCGGCATGATTTCTTCGGCCACCAAGTAAAATCTTCTGCGTGGTTTCACTAGACTCTCCCTTTCATGCTCTCACGGCAATGTGATTCCGTAGCCTTAGGCACAAGGGCGCCGGGGCACCAGAGTGCTGAGTCGGGCTCTGTTCACTGCAGGAGGATCATCGTCTTTGTATAGTAGACAGTATACCATTCCGCTCTTGGTTGGCTCAATGATTTTTTATGATCTTACATAAAGAAGAAGCCTTTAGCCGTTGTGGCCTTCAGCTTCTTCGTTGACACGCTATTCTTTTGTGCCAACCAACTCTTTTCCGTGTGTTCTTCTGAGTTGGACATTGGGGCTTACCGAACTGGCAACAGATACAGACTGCTCCACATAGATCTGATGCCAAAGCATGAAGATCAAAACGGTCCATACCTTGCGGGAGTTATCACGGACATTATTTTTATGTTCATCAAGCAGCTGCTGGACAAACTGTTTATTGATCAAATGGTCCACCGGGCTTGCGTCAATCAATTCTCGAGCCCAACCATAAAATTCGTCTTTCAGCCATTTCCTTGTCGGAACAGGGAATCCAAGTTTCGGACGCTCCGCCACTTCACGAGGCAGGATGTCTTTAACCGCTTCACGCAGAACATATTTGGTTGTACCGTTCATCATTCGATATTTCATCGGAATCTTGGATGCGAATTCGAACACTTCCTTGTCAAGGAATGGCACCCGTAACTCCAACGAGTTTGCCATGGTCATCTTGTCCGCTTTCATCAAGATGTCCCCGGTGAGCCATGTATGAAAATCGAGAAACTGCATTTTGGTTACATCGTCATAGTTCTTCGCACGGTCGTAATAAACGCCGGTGATATCCATCGGACGGCGCAATCCAAGCTGATCCGGGTTGAAATGAACAAATTGTTCTTTCATTTCCTCATCGAAAATGAATGCATTGCCGACAAAGCGTTCCTGCACGGTCTTGGAACCCCGCATCAGGAAAGAACGCCCCTTCATGCCCTCCGGCCAATTTTTTGCAAATCCGCCAAGGGATCGGCGCATGGAAGGCGGAAGATAATCAAACATTCGCAGGGACAGCGGTTCCCGATAGATCGTGTACCCGCCGAATACTTCGTCAGCTCCCTCGCCGGAGAGAACGACGGTAACATACTGCGACGCCAGCTCAGCGACAAAATACAGAGCGATCGCGGCCGGATCGGCAACCGGCTCATCCTGGTAATACATCAGCTTCGGAAGGATATCGAGATATTCTTTGGCGCTGATAATGGTATCCCGATGTTCAGTACCGAGAATACGCGCTGTCTGGCGGGCGTACTCAATTTCACTTTGTCCGCCGGCTCCTTCAAAGCCAACGGTAAATGTCTTCACCTGTTCAAGCTCTTTTAGAAGGGCAACAATCGTACTCGAGTCTACGCCGCTCGACAGGAAGGCACCGCGAGGCACATCTGAATTCATATGAGCTTGCACGGAGTTTCGCAGAATTTCCCGCGTTCCCTCAATATAATAGGAAAGCGGTTGATCGCCTTCGTCGAATCGGACTTCCCAATAACGCTGCAAAGACAGTTTGCCGTCTTTGACAATCATGTAGTGAGCAGCCGGAAGCTTGTAAATTCCCTTGAACATGGTTAATGGATCCGGTGCATATTGAAAGGTCAGATAGTTCCAAAACGCCTCCTGGCTTACTTCCCTCTGTACCCCTGGCACAGCCAGCAAGCTTTTAATTTCGGAGCCAAACGCTATGGTATCGGCGGTCTCCGCATAGTATAGCGGTTTAATTCCAAAATGATCACGGGCCACCATAACCTGATTCTTATTGGAATCCCAAATTGCAAATCCGAACATGCCCCGAAGGTCCTTTACACAATCCGGACCTTTTTCTTCGTAGAGGTGGACGATCACTTCCGTGTCTGATTCTGTTGTGAATTTGTGACCACGATCGATCAGCCAACGGCGAATTTCCTTATAGTTATAAATCTCGCCGTTAAACACGATCCAAACTGAACCGTCCTCATTCGACAGTGGTTGATGACCCCCCTCAAGGTCAATAATTGACAGCCGCCGGAACCCCAAGCCAACGTTCCTGTCAAAATGAACCCCCGTATCATCGGGTCCGCGATGTACGATCAAATCGGTCATTTGTTCCAGGACCATTTGATCTGCAGGACGACCATCCTTGGTCACCATGCCACAAATTCCACACATGTATGTAGCCTCACTTTCTATCATACGAGCTTATTTCAAGTGTATCGGGTTTGTCGAATCGCGTCAACGAACGGGAAACGAAGGATGGCGCAGGATTTGATCGACTCTATCGGCGATCTCGTTCATCCGGTTCGTCCCTTGTAAGCAGTATATTCACGATGGACACCTCTTGTCCACATCGTACCACATTCTGCGACTGTTCCTCATCCATTTTTGAGGGGCAGGGACTAGATAAATGCAAAATAGATCATAAAAACTTAAATATGATCATAAAGTCTTGAAAAAACTTATAACATGGTACAAAATAAAGAAAACGCACTAAGGGGATTCGAAAATGTTTCAGGAAGAACGACTGTTGTCGATCTTGGATTATTTGGAGAAAAACCGGAAAATCACGATTCCGGAAATATGTGAGCTGTTTGATGTTTCGAAAGATACAGCTCGGAGAGATCTCATAAAACTTCAGGAACGAAATGCGATTATTCGTACACATGGCGGCGCTCTATTGCCATCCCGGCAGTATGAAGTCCAAGGCTTTCATGAAAGGGAAAGTATTGAGAGTTCCATTAAAGAAAAGATTGGGAAGAAAGCCACGGCCTTTGTGAATGATCACGATCACTTACTCATGGATGCATCAACGACTGTTCAGAATTTGGCAAAATTCTTAACCGCAACGAACATAACGGTCGTGACCAACTCCATTGATCTGGCCAGTATTTTACTGGATAACGAGGAAACCACCGTTTATTTGCCGGGTGGTAAGCTCCATCCAAAATATCGTCATCTGTATGGCCCGTCGACAATCGAAAAAATCAAAGAATATCGAGCGAATAAGGTGTTTATGGGGGTGAGCGGCATCACTTCAGAGGGGCTGTTCTATAAAAATGAAGACGATGGAGCTACAATTCGGGAGATGATTGCCCGTTCCGAACAGGTTATTGTTCTCGCCGATCATACGAAATTTGGAAAACAATTATTTTATCGTGTATGCGGCTTGGAAAAGATCGATATTTTGATTACAGACAAAATACCTGATGAGAACCTGGCAATGAAGTTATCTGAATTAAAAGTGCAGGTTGTAACGGTGGAGGAAGACAGATGAAATTGATTGCCCTGGATATGGATGGAACACTGTTAAATTCAAAAGGAAGTATCAGTCCCGAAAATAGTCAAGCAATTAACTATTTACAAAGCAGAGGAGTTAAGGTAGTCATTGCTACCGGAAGACATTACAAGGATGCCTTGGGCCCCCTGCGGGAAGCGGAAATCATTTGTCCTGTTATCAGTTTAAATGGGGCGGATATTCGATCTGAAGAAGGTGATACGGTTTATCAATTGCCAATTCATTCAGACATTGCAGATCAGATTGTAAAATATGCACTGGATTCAAACTCATATTTGGAAGTGTATACAGAAGAAGGAGTTTTTGTTAACCAACAAGCGTTATCCTGCTTAGAAGCCGAGATGAACGAAATGCGGTGTGCAGATCCGGACTCGAAGGCAGACACCGTAATGGACATTGCGCATAAACAGTTCCTTCAAGCGACAAGCAAACAGAGTCTGGATATCGAGTCTCTTTTGTACAAGTCGGACATCTATAAATTGCTGTTCTTCTCCTTCAATGAGGGGAAGTTGTCAGATACCCTGTCATTTTTGAAGGCGATACCTGAAATCTATATCAGTTCCTCAGCACATCATAATATTGAAATTAACCATCAACAAGCGACAAAAGGGTTCGGCTTAAGCCGCATGGCTGAGGCATATAACATTTCCATTCAAGACTGTGTAGTGCTAGGAGACAGTTTGAACGATCTTAGCATGTTTGAAGTGGCCGGTATCAGTGTAGCAATGGGGAATGCGGAGGAGTCATTGAAACTGAATGCAGACAGGACCACACTTACCAATGATGAACATGGTGTTGCCCATGCGATCTATCAAATCTGGCCGAAGGAAGTAAAACAATGCAGGCTGTGAACATCGAAGAAATGAGGACGCTATTCATGCGTCCTCATGCTTTCCCTCCCTTCCAGGCTCCCATTTCGCTGGCTCATCGCTCACTCGCTCCAACTTATGATTTTCTTTTCCTTTACATTATAGATAACTTGCAGGCTGCGTTTGGCACGCGGAGGAACAAAGGCGTCAGATCGTATGACCACAAGTTCGGGAAGTTCTGCTTGAGCACGTTCTGCATGGCTTTCCTGTTCGTTCACTATGGTGACCGTATAACTGCCCTCCCCAAACGACGAGAATGGAAATCCCTCTCTCCATTTCGGATTACGATTTAATTTCGTAATGGCTTTCGTAATTCCCGCTTCTGCTATGTATCGCGCCTTGTTCACTTCTACAATCGCCAGCGCCGATCGATAGTCAGAGGAAGCCAATGCAAAGAGCCCGGCCAAAACTATCATTCCAATTAACAAAAGAACAGTTGTGAGAAGCAAGGAACTTCCTCGTTCATTCATTCCCCCACCCCCGTAGGGAAAAAATGCCCTCTCTTTCCCATTTGGATCCGTCGTGTTCAAGTGACAGGGTAACTTGTACAGCCCTTTTTCCACTATTCTGCACCTGCCATTTTTTCACATCCGGTGCGATTACCGATGCACCTAGGCCGTTAACGGATCGGATTAATTTTCCCCGATCCGATATGTAATACCGAATCTTCTGACCGCTCCCGTTTCGAAGCGTTAGTTCGCTGCCGGAAGATAGGATCGCTGTGCTCACTCGTATATCCTCTCCGACAATCCGAAAGGCATTTTCACCTGGGGTTGCCAACCGGCCGTTTTTCTCGATTACCTGGGCCGACTTCCCCCACTGGGACATCCATCCCGCCACCGCGAGAATGATGAGTGACAGGACCAACATCCCAATAAGCAGTTCAACAAGAGTCATCCCCCGCTGATCCAACCGGGTTCTATTGAACCAATGTTTCATACGATACCGCATACTCTTTGCCTCTTTCCTGAAACGCTACCCGGACCCGAATGTGTTGACCTTCCATTTCTTCAATACTTTGTGTGTGTACGGTATACGACTGCCCTCCCTCTCTAACACTCCAAATTCCTGTCCGAACCATGCCAGCAACAGCCTGTTCCATCTCGTTGATCGCAATATGGGAAGCACCATTGATTTTTGCCGCCAGACGGGCCTGGCTTTGAATCATTCCCCAGATGGGAAGTGTTACTGCAATTGCAGTCGACAAAATGAGAATGGCAGTCACCGATTCCAGTAAAGAAAAACCTTCTTCGTTCATTCCCGGCCCTCCTTAACCTGAATCTGACCGGTATGAAGGTGAACAGTCAAACTGATTTCTTTATTATGACGGTTTCTGAGTACCACCGTACCCCCACCGACCGGATGTCCTTTGCCATTAAACTGCAGCACTGGCCGATTCGAGGCCCATTTTTGTTCGGAAATCCGGATTCCCTTTGGGAAGGTAATTGATTTTCGCTTGGCCGTACCCGTCCACACTTCATAACCGTCATCTTTATTCAATCGGAGGGAATGGTTCTCTCCAGTCAGCAGAGCCATTGATTGACATTCTTTCATATCGGCATACAGTTGGTTGGCTGTTCCTTGAAGATTCTTGTTGTCAATCACCCGTTGATAGCCGGGGAGCGATAGCCCAAGCAGTGCCGCTAGACAGAACAAAACAATCAACAGCTCAACCAAGCTAAATCCCGACTCACTTGGTCGCAGTGCTTGTAGGGTGTTTCGAGCAGGTGACAACTGCTTCATCATTTGATACCGAAAGAGCATAACTGCCTCCTTTTGGGCAGACCGGTTGGGTTTGCAGATAATTCTTTGACTTGAGCGCTTCGAGTGTATTCGGCCATTGGTGCTCAGCCAGATAGTAGTTCTCCATCTGGGAGCGGATCAATTTCTGATTTCCTTCACATGCGGTAGTTTGGGCTTTCTCGCCGACCGACTTTAAATGCGGAATTGAAATCGCGATGATCACCGAAATCACAAATAGAGAAATCACCAATTCCACCAATGTGAAACCATCTTGACGCCGTATTGCATTCATTCAATCACTCCTTTTTAAATCGACTGCACCATTTGCATCATCGGCATCACCACCGCAAACACGATAAATCCAACCAGCACTCCCAAGCCCACTATAATAGTCGGTTCCACAAGTTGAACCAGGCGCTGCAGCATTCTCTGCAGGTCTCCTTCCAGTTCTTTTGATGCAAAACCGCAAACTCCAGCCAGATCTCCACTAGCTTCGGCAGCGTGAACGGCATGAACAAGCAGAGGGTCGATCCAATGCTGAGCCTGCAGCGCTTTTGTAAATGTATCCCCGAGAAAAATCTGTTCTTTGATGCGGCGAATCACTTTTTGTTCCAATGAAAATCGGGCGGTCCGTTCACATGTATCCAACGCCTGCAAAAGCGGCACACCGCTCGACGTCATTACAGCAATCGAATCTGCCAGCCGATAGGAGATCCACATTCTCCAAATCTTTCGGATGCCGGGAATGGCAAACACCATAGCCCCCGCTTTTGGAAAACGGGATCGAACCACTCTTCGCATGAAAAAAAGAACTGATGCAAGGAAACAGAGGAAAATGAGAATCCAGGGAAGAAGGATGCGCAGCTTCGAGGTGAATTCGAACAAAGTTTGGGTTTCAGTGGGAAGAAAGAATCCGAGATTCAGATACATCGTTTCAAAACGGGGAAGAATTCCATAGAGGACAAATATCGTGACAAGCACCGTAACAATCGCAACCACAGCGGGGTAGACCAGGGAGTTGACGATTTTTTGCTTCCATTCATATTGATGTCGGAAATGTTCTCCCAAGCGGTTGAATGCATGAACCAGGTTGCCGCTTTCTTCGCCCACGAGTGTCATCGCGGGCACCATTGGGTGAAACTTATGTCTGTGCAGCAGCATTGACAGTGGTTCCCCGCCTTCAACGCCTTCGAGTAATGCTTTCAGGGTCAACGCATCTTTTCGTGAAGCCTGCTCGTACAACAGTGTCAGGCTCGTGTGGAGAGTGAGTCCGCTTCGTAAGAGTCCGGCCATTCGTGAACAAAATCGGGCGAGCTTCCGATCACTTTTCCATCTTGCTTTGGTTGTAACCATACCAGATCTCCTCCACATATCCTTTCATATTCCTCCGCAATCACCTCGCCTTGTAAAATTAATTTCCGTAATGTAGATTCCAGGAAGTTCTCCCGCATAAAAATTGGTTTGTGCATTGGCGGAGCACCCTGCTGCAGCCAATCCTTTACTTCGTCCGTCACAGTCAGCAGATCAAAAATAGCCCTGCGTCCTCCTGCGTTTCGCTTTACCAATCGTTGGCTCAGCACTCCCTTTACAGCCACACCGACAAGATACGGTTCCACACCCAAGTCCACTAATCGGATCAGGGCCCCCTCTTTGGTTTCGGTATGCAGCGTGGTCAAAACGAGATGTCCGGTTAGTGCCGCCCGGACCGCTATTTCCGCCGTCTCGCGGTCTCGAATTTCCCCTACCATGATAACGTCCGGATCCTGCCGAAGAACGGATCGCAGCCCCCTGGCAAAAGTAAGTCCGGCCCGCTCATTGATTTGCACCTGATTGATTCCTGCGATACGGCTTTCAACTGGATCTTCCAGAGTGACAATGTTAAGGTGGCGGGAAAGAAGAAAGCGCAGTGCGGCAAACAATGTGGTCGATTTTCCCGATCCGGTAGGACCAGCCGCGATCACCATCCCATGGGATTGCTTCAGCAGCCTCCGAAAATCATGCAGCAGTTTGGGCTCCATTTGCAGTTCTTCGAGATCCTGCAATTTTGAGGTGTGCCTGAGCAAACGCAAAGCCAATTTTTCCCCTTCTACGGTCGGCAAAGACGCAACTCGGATATCCAATACACTTTCCTGCATCTGCATTTGAAAACTGCCATCCTGCGGAAGCCTTCTTTCGGCTATGTCCATTTCGGCAAGCACCTTGATTCGTTGTACCGAACTACCTTCACATGGCGGCAGATTCGGAATGCTTTGCAAATCTCCATCCTTCCGCATTCGCACGTCATACCCCTCTTTGGACGGTTCAATGTGGATATCACTCGCCCCTACCTCAAACGCCAGTTCAATCACATGCTGAACCCAATCCGAGGTGTTCAACAACTGCAAGATGATTCCCTCCTTTCGACCAGTTTCCAACAATAATTATATTTGCTCTTAAACCGATATTTCCTCCTTATTATTATGATATATTTTTCGACAAGAAAACAGCACTCCTTGTTTTGGAGTGCTGGCCGGTAGTTCGGTTCTCAAAACATGTGATTATTAAGTTTTTCAAGTCTATAATTTCGTCGGCCGATTGTATTCGAACGCGACTTTCACCGTACTCTTGGGGACTTGCTCCACCGTGAATCCCGGACAAAGTTTTCTGCAAACATCAATGTTGAGGCGGGTGATTATGTATTTCTCTTTTGCGTCCAAATTAATGCGCAGAAACCATTTTGTAATCACTCGGTTGAAAACTTAGCCCGGAAGAGCCCGTACAGGCGTTTTTTAGTTTTAAGGAGAAAGTGATTTCTTACCTGCTCCGATCTAATTCATTTCCCGTTTGAATTGGTTTATACACGGCTGGTTCTTCCGGACCGTAAATCTCAACCACTCCGGGGGGGCTGATCTTGCAATTTCTTTCTTTTAAAATCCCTGTAGATGTTTAGCGTAGTGGACACATCTCCTGAAGGAAAGACGATTTTAAACTTATCAACGGTATGTGCATACCAAAGATTGCTGTTCGAAAGGTTAAAATCTGATATGTCTTGCAGTAATGTTTTGTCCACTTTTACAATTTGCGTGCAAAACTTTTGCACGTCTGGATCAGAAATACGTTTTCCCACTTCCACAGGGAAAGTTCGTTCCGACCTAACGATGGGGATACCAGTGGTACTATTTGTTTTATCAAATACAGTGCCATCGTTTAATAGACGATAAGAAACGCCTTCATGAATCAGCAAGGCGGAAACGGATTTTTCAGCGACTGCGATCACAATGTTCCCAGGAAATTTGACTTCAACGTCCGCCTCTAAGATCAGAGGAATCTGCTCAGTAAGACGCCGATTAACGTCTTTCGAATCTACCTTCCACCAATTCATCCCTGCTTGTAATCCGCTAACGCTCGTGATTTGATCTATTGATACTTGTTGATTTCCTATTACTGTTATGGAACGAACTTTTGACATCGGCGAATTAAAAAACACAATCACCGCAATGCTGATTGTAAAACAAATTAGTAAAAAAATAGCCTTCTTGGAGCTTCGCGAGTTTTGGGACATCTTACCCGGCTGCGGATGCAAAACCAACGCGATCGTTCCTTCCCATTTTATGAGTCACCTCATTTTACCACAAAATTTGTTTACTTTTGCCTTATCAAAAATTAGGGTATTCGGATTATTGTGTAGAATCTCCGAACCCAAAGGAAAGGTTCCCCCAGGAATTTATATCGTGCTATAGATCCCCGTTTAATCAAGTAACAAACTACACTAAGCTCCTGTAGTTCTCGGGCTGTTTTAAGTACGATTCTTTTACAGTATCCTTTGTTATGTACTCATTCTCTTTTACCCGCTTGTATGGTAGGGACAATTTTTTCGTGCCAGTATTTCAGCACTCTTTTTTCTGTATCTGCAAGACTTTCTGTAAGTGGAAATTCTCCTTCCTTTAAATCCTGATATCTTGGATCTGAAGCCTCAGATCTTGGATCAGTAATTGTGAGTTCGGGTGGTCTTACATTCATAGATCTTCTCCAAATATTCACTTGTTCTTCTCCAAATTTTGCGGTAGTCTCCTCTTTGTTTAACCATTGAAGGGCACCATAGTGCCTTTCATTCAACCTCCATGTCTTGTAAATGGGAACCCACACCAGATCCATCTCATGAAGGATGATCCATAAGGTTCGTATCGCCCTTTAAGAACAGAAGTATGTGCTTCATCAAAGACGAATCCATGTTTCTTTAAGATTTCTCCCGCTTCCCTTGCCTGTGTTAGTCCATTTTCCGTTAAGTCTACATCAGCCCATCCGGTAAACCTGTTTTCAAGATTCCACAGGCTTTGACCATGACGAATGAGCACGAGTTTTATCATGGTAATCTCCTTTCTTAGTTAGGAGCGAATGGTGCTCCTCCAGTTATAAAATTTTTTATCCACCTGCAACACTGGGAAATTGACAGCAACAAATTGCAACGTCGTCCCAAGATATATCTCTTGAACACCCTATTTCTGTGCCCATTCAATAGCAGTGTTTAATAACACACAATCAACAAACGCCTTCAATCCGATTGTCGTTCTAAACGAATGGAGTAATCTGCCATTCAGTTCGTTCGTTTCGAATTCTTGCCTTCTCATCTCAAAGTACTTATGCAGTAAAGTTTATAAAGATAAAATGGAAAATGAGATCGGGGGTGATTGTATGCAGGATGAACTATGGAAAGCGATCATATCTTGCGACAAACGGTACGATGGTCAATTTTTTTACGGGGTACTCACCACGGGTATCTTTTGCCGACCCTCTTGCAAATCGAGGACTCCGAAACGAGAACATGTCAGAATCTTTTCGACAACCGAAGACGCACGAACAGCGGGACTCCGTCCATGCAAGAGGTGCAATCCGGAGGTGCATAATTGGAACGGATCGGATGAAGAGCTTGTTGTTCGCGCAAAAAATCTTATTGAATCCTGCTTTCACGAACCGCTCACTTTAACCGGACTGTCAATGAAACTTCATGTTAGTCCTTACTATTTCCATCGGACGTTTAGAAGGACTACCGGTAAAACACCGGCGCAACATCTGGTCAGTCGGAGAATCGATGCTGCCAAATTGTTGCTTGTCGTCGCCTTGACGACCAATCTGCTCGGGATGCAAATCAGCGGTAGTTTTTCTCTGATCTTGAGCGGTCTGGTTTTGCTTCTTTTGTTAGCGACAATCGGGCTCTCCCTTCCTGCAATGGAGCCAGCCCCTTTCGCCCCGAACGGCATCAAAAGCATCGGAAGCGCGTGTGTTCTTATATTTTGGGCGTTTTTCGGATGGGAGAGCATCACCCATCTGGTCCCCGAGTTGAAAAAAATTTGGGATATGCCCGTTCGACCAACGGAGGTGGAAATCCGTCAATTGGCTTGCGATTGGTCTCCATGGAAGAGTTACGCCAGTTATTATCTCGTGTATGATTTGAAAAACTCTTAACCAAGGTTTTTTCGATTTCATCACGATTCATAACTTTGCCGGATAAGATCAACGAAACAAAGTACGCCCCCTATTCCACCGTATCGGCTTGAATCCAAAACCGCACATCTCGGGCCGACTTGACATCGGAACCTTTATAACGCAACGTTACCTTTTCGTCGCTGCCAAGCAGCAAAAGCAACAGCGACGCAACCAACCCGCGGAGCGGCTCTGTATATCATCGAGCCCCAATTTTCTTCGCTCAGGGAGTGTAATGAACGCCCAAGCTCGGAGGAAAAAACATCGTATAGATTACAACGACGGCAAAAAACAAAGCCAAGAGGATAACCACACGGAAACCCTTCATTCAAATCACCTTTCTCCTTCTGATTCGACAAAATGTTCTCTCTCCTTCAGTTCCTTTCCGTAAGCCGCGGAATTCAACACGTCGAAAGGGTTGGTTTTGGGTCGGCCGTTTTTCGGTTTTTTGAAAAACTTCAGACACGCAATCAAAAAGATTGTTGAAAGCGCGAGCCCGACCAGAGCGATCACCCACTCCATTCAAAACACCTCCCAAATCAAAAAATTAAGGCTCAGTTTAAATTTACTGTTGCTTAACCAGCCATTCTCTGGAGTTGGGCATCACAATGCACCGAA